>JAGVHP010000044.1 GCA_020056515.1 Candidatus Shapirobacteria bacterium | reverse complement strand
GACTCAATACAACGATTACCGGTCGGAATTGAGCCAGTTTCAAGATACTCAAGACACTTACAAAAGCACCCAGGAAAAATATCTGGTTACTGATACCATTCAACGGATTTTAGATCGGACCCAATACTCTCTAAATAAATCCGTCATCGATTATGAAATCGCCGACATGGCTATCAGGGAAGCTACTATACATAGTCCCCTTAATGGTGTCGTTATTGCCATTGACCAGCCCCTGGCCGGTGTCAACATTACTCCGGCTACCGCCACCTTCACTATTGTTGACCCAAAAGGTGTCTATTTTAAAGCTAATATTGATCAGGATTCAGTCGGCAAAATCAAAATCGGTCAAGATGTCACCCTAACCATAGATGCTTTCCCTAACCTTAACTTTAAATCCAAAATCACCTATATCGCTTTTACTCCCGTTTCCAATCAATCCTCTACTGAATATGAAGTCCGTTTCGAGCTGCCGGTTGACAATCAAAACTTAAACTACCGGCTGGGAATGGATGGTGATGCTTCTATTATTATCTCTCAAGCCGACTCGGTGCTAACTATCCCCACCGACGCCATTCACGATGATAACGGCCTCTATTTTGTGTATGTCAAAGAAAACCAAAAATCAGTCCGCCGCCACATCAAAATTGGCATCGAAACTGATTCCTCCACTCAAGTTATCGAAGGACTAACTGAAAATGACCAGGTTATCATCACTCAAAAATAATTTCGGGGTCGTCCTGGAATTAAAAAATGTCTTCAAAACCTACACTTCGGGAAATACTCAATTTAACGCCCTTGATGGTGTTTCGCTGACTATCGGCTCCGGGGAATTCATTTCCATCACCGGTCCCTCCGGCTCCGGTAAGTCCACTTTAATGCACATTATCGGTCTTTTAGATAATCCCACCTCGGGTCAGGTGCTTCTTGAAAACCAGGATATTTCCCACCTGGGCGAAAACGAAATGGCTAAGGTTCGAAACATCACCTTGGGGTTTGTTTTTCAACAATTCAATCTTTTAGCCAAAACTTCGTCTCTGGAAAACGTCATGTTGCCTCTGCTTTATTCCGATGTTCCCAAGTCAAAACGGGAAGAATTGGCCAAAACCATGTTAACTAAGGTAAATTTAGCTGACAAGCTCAATAATACTCCGGCCCAACTTTCCGGCGGCCAACAGCAGCGGGTAGCTATTGCCCGAGCCTTAGTTAACAGTCCCAAAATTATTTTAGCTGATGAACCCACCGGCAATCTCGATTCCAAATCAGGTGAGGAAATCATGAATCTCTTTCACCGACTTCACCACGAGGGTAAAACTATTATTTTAGTTACCCACGACCCCGATCTGGCCCGCCAAGCCCAACGTATCGTTGTAATTAAGGACGGTAAAATAACAATTCAATGACCCAATATGTTGAAACCCTCCCTTGACGATCTTCTCAAATCCAGTCTCCGCTCGATTTTGAAAAATAAAGGTAGAACCATTCTTACTTCTTTAGGAATTATTATCGGCGTCACTTCGGTCATCCTTTTAACCTCTATTGGCAATGGACTAAAAAGCTACATCAGTGATCAATTTGAAAGTCTGGGTAGCAACACCATCTTTGTCTCTCCGGGAAAAATTTTTGATGACAAAGGCGGTTTCAGTAGTAGTTCCGGACCCTCTAGCCGCTTTATTTCCACCACCTTCAATCAAAGTGATATCACCAATCTCAAACGGGCCCTACGCAATTGCACCATTGTTCCGATATCCATCGCCAGTGTCGATCTAAAGTCCTCCAAAATCACCAAAACCAATATCACCGTCATCGGTTCAACCTATCAGTATGCCGCCAACGCCAATTACCTTCCTTCAAGCGGCAATGGTCGATCATTTACCAAGGAGGAAGAAGACAAAAAAAGTGACGTCATTGTCCTTGGCCATGGCTTGGCTGACGATCTTTTCCCCAGCGGTTCCGCTTTAAATAAAAAAATTGTTGTCAAAAGCAAAAATATGAAAATTATTGGGATTCTTGATAAAAAAGGCGGCTCTTTCGGCGGACCCGACGTCGACCAATATGCCTTTACTCCGCTGGGAAACGTTTTTGATTTCACCGGTTCCCAAGACATCAACCAAATTTTAATCAAAACTCCCAATAAAGATTTAGTGCCGGAGATAAAAATTGACACCGAAAAAGTTATGTTAAAAAAGTTTAACAAAGATGCTTTTACTGTTTTTGACAGCAGCCAACTTCTAAGTAGCATCAATACCATTATCGGTACCCTGACAGTAGCTCTGGCCGGCATTGCCGCCATTTCCTTAATTGTCGGTGGTATTGGCATTATGAACATCATGCTGGTTACCGTCACTGAACGAACCCGGGAAATCGGTCTGCGGAAAGCCATCGGCGCCTATCCCAGCGCTATCCTAATTCAATTTTTGATTGAAGCCATTATTCTTTCCAGTATCGGCGGAACTATCGGAATTACTCTGGGTTGGTTGGGAACTCTGGCTATCAACCAGTTTTTCCCGGCTAGTCTTACTTTTGGTTCAGTCTTTCTAGCCTTTGGTGTTTCCTTTTTAGTCGGGATTGTTTTTGGTGTCGCCCCGGCCCGCCGTGCCAGCCGTCTCTCTCCCATCGAAGCCCTCCGCTACGAATAAGTTCTGGGTTTGCTAATATTATTTAATGAAACGGGAACTGCAACTTCATTTTTTACCGCTTTTAATTATTTTTTCAGTAACTAGTCTGGTTTGGCTTTTTTTCCACTCCGCCTACTATAACTTCATCTTTTTGTTTTTGGGACTCTTGTCCGGATCCCTAATTCTTGACATTGATCATCTTATTTTTTGGTTTTACCTACGGCCAAATCTGGAAGAAAGCCGGTTGGCTCTTGTTGCCTGGAAAAAAGGCGATTTCCGCTCTCTTCTGAAACTGCTCGAGTCCACCCACCTAAATCATACCAATCTTATTTTTCATCATTATTTTTTTCAGGTAGTATTGGTCCTGATTTCTTTTTTTGTTTTTACTTCATCAGAGTTTATTTTTGCCAAAGCTTTTCTTTTGGCTGTTAACATCCACCTTTTAGTTGATGAATTTAGCGACTTTTTTCAAAATCCCCACCACCTTCAGGACTGGCTTTTTGCCCGGGAAAATAAACAACTCCCTCTCCGTTCTCTCAAAACCTACCTTATCTTCTTTACCCTTATCTCTTTGGTTTTCACCTATCTTTTGATCTCTTTTTCATGAACCCCACCCCCCCCTCTCTCTTTT
>JAGVHP010000008.1 GCA_020056515.1 Candidatus Shapirobacteria bacterium | reverse complement strand
TTAGAGAAAGAAACAAATTTCCGACAATAAATACAGCTGTCGATAGTTACAATATCGCCGTAGCTAAGAGCTTTTTGGCGATTGGGGCCCATGATTTGGACAAGATAGAGGGAGATGTTGTTTTTGATTATGCTAAGGCAGGCGAGAAAATACCGGCAGTGAATATGAAGAATGAATACGCAGTAAACGAAGGTGATTATGTTTACCGAGACGACGAAAAGATTTTGGCTTGGTTGGATGTGAGAGATACTGATTTGGCGAAAATTACCAACAAAACAAAAAACATCTTGTTAATTGCCGAAGGTACAGCGAAGACCACTGAAGAATTTATCTTTAAAAATCTAAAAGAAGCCTGTGAATTAGTAATTAAATTTTGTGGAGGAAAATACGAAATTAGAAAAGTGGTTTATGACGAGTTGTTAGCTGGTAGTGAAAATGTTTTGGAGGTAAAAAAAGTTGAAAAAAAAAGTGTAGAAAAGAAATACTATTTATTGGCCAAAGAGATCCACGATAAGCTCGGAGTGCCAATTACCCATCCGGCGGAAAAATTTGGTGATTTTGCAGTCAGAGGCGATATTGATGTAACCGGACTCGAAATTATAGAAAAAGTGGATAAGGTGGCAGGATTTACAAATGTGTGGCTAAAAAATGAAGTATTAATAGAAGAATCTGAAAAAATATTGAATGATAAACAGAAAGATGAACTAAAAGAGATTGGCCGGGGAAAAACAACGGTAATCGATTACAGCGCCCCAAATATCGCCAAACCTTTTGGCATTGGCCACTTGCGATCAACTAACATCGGCCAAGCACTCTACAATATTTACCAAAGATTGGGTTGGAATTGTATCGGCGACAATCATTTAGGTGATTGGGGCACCCAATTTGGCAAAATGATTACCGCCATCAAACACTGGGGCCCGGCAGTGGCCGGGTTAAATATGGCTTCTATTTCTGATCTGGAAAAGCTTTATGTCAAATTTCACGAAGAGGCGGAGAAAGATAAGACATTTGAAGAAGAGGCTCGGGCCTGGTTTGCCAAACTGGAAAATGGTGATGTGGAAGCTCAAAGAATATGGCAGGAATGTGTCGATATCTCGATGAAGGAGTTTAACCGAGTTTATGAGCTATTGGGAGTAAAGATTGACAATGCCTATGGTGAGGCTTTTTATCTACCAATGTTACCTAATGTGATTCAAAGAATGAAAGATAAGGGCCTAACGAAAGAATCACAAGGGGCGTTAATTGTAGAATTGGAAGGATTGCCGCCAGCGATGCTTGTAAAATCTGATGGGGCAACGACATATTTTACCCGGGATATGGCGACGGCAGTGTTTAGGCAAGAAAAATGGAATCCAAATTTGGTGATTTATGAGGTAGGATCGGAACAAAGCTTACATTTTAAACAAGTGTTTGCAGCGTCGAGGCTGATGGGTTGGGACACAGAATATGTCCATATAGCTCATGGATTAATCCGTTGGAAAGATGGGAAGTTTTCCACTAGAAAGGGAGACACAATTCACCTCTCAGAGATAATTGATACAGCCAAGATACAGGCAAAAAAGATCGCTCCATCTAATTCTGAGGCAGAAATTGAGGCGGTAGCCATCGGAGCGATTAAGTTTAATGATTTAATGGCCGATCCTAAAAGAGATATTATTTTCGACTGGGAAAGAGTGATGAGCATGGATGGTAATTCCGGACCGTATCTGCAATACACTTATGCCAGATGCCAAAGCGTTTTGGCTAAAGCTAAAACAAATTACGAATTACGAATTACGAATTACGAATTAAATAACGAAGAAAAGGCATTGTTGCGGTATTTTTATCAATTCAGTGAAAAGATAGTTGAGGCGGCAGAAAGATTCAGTCCGGCGGTAATTTGCGAATATCTTTTGAATCTGGCTAGAAAATACAATGAATTTTATGGCAAACACCGGATTATCGGTGAACCGGAAGAAGAGCAAAGGTTATTTTTAACGACAGTGACAGCAAAAATAATCAGAGATGGATTGACGATTTTAGGAATCAAGACATTGGAAAAGATGTAGATAATGTGATATATTTCACCTTATATGAACACTAGCTTTGATATAAGGGCTGCGTTTGTTTCTGAATTCAGGAGCATGTTAAGACAGAAAGGGGTTACTGTCCAGGCCCTGCTTGGACGTGGTTACGCCCCAGATTTAGTTGAAGCGGCGGCAACAAATGTTGAACTAAGTGAAATTGAGAGGCGGAATAGTCAAATGCCACCGGCAATAAGAACTACAGCAGTTGGGGAAAGTTTGACTATTTTGTAAAAATCTTTTTGTAGATTTCGAAGTAGTGGGAAACGGGGACAAACTTAATACTTTTTTTAACCTCGGTAGGAATTTCGACGAGGGATTTCTGATTATCTTTGGGAATAAAAATGGTGGTTAAGCCGGCCCGGTGGGCAGCAATGGATTTTTCTTTCAGACCGCCAATTTCTAGAATGTTACCCCGAAGAGTGATTTCGCCGGTCATGCCAATAGATCGGGGAACGGGATGATTTTTAAGAGCGGAAATCAAAGCGGTGGTGATAGCCCCACCGGCGCTGGGGCCGTCTTTGGGGGTGGCACCTTCGGGAACGTGGATGTGAATGTCAATTTTATGAAAATCGGTAGTTATCCCCCACCCTTTGGCTTGGGAGCGGACAAAGGAGAGAGCCGCCTGGCAAGATTCTTTCATTACCGAACCGAGTTTACCAGTTAAAGTCAACTGGCCCTTACCCGG
>JAGVHP010000063.1 GCA_020056515.1 Candidatus Shapirobacteria bacterium | reverse complement strand
TCTTTGTGGGCTGGGGGTATCAATATCTTCTGCTTTGGTGCGGGGGTTTGGCCCTAACGGCAACAATCTTTTTTAGAGTAAAAAACAAACCAAAGGAGAAGGCTATTCCCAACCAAGCTTTTTAAGTTCGACGGTGACAACCTTTTTACCTTGGCGGCAAAGCCATTCCAGTCGGCTGGCGTGGCGGTGAGCTTGGTGGTATTCCCAGCCTAGTTTTTTCATTAACTTTCTTTCATGAAGTTCATGGAGGAGGACAAAAGGAATTTCTTCGGTTACCAAATCGTTATCGATCCAGACTTCGTTTTCGGGAACAAAATCATAGACATAGCGGTGACCGCCTTCAGTGAAATCAATGAAGAAAAGGGTACGAACCAAAGAACCATCAATGCTCCAGACTGATAGTTTAGTTTTAGTATCTCCCAAGAGCTTAAGGTGGAGTTTATTTATGTCGAAATTTTCAATTTTTTCGGTCAGTTTTTTTATTTTTTGGCTACAATATCTTTCGGTTTTTTCTTTGATATCGGCAGCAACAATGGCGGTTTCGTAAGGGATACCTTGTTTCATTAGTTTCCATTCAGTTAACAGATGGTCGATAAAAAAACGACGCTCATCCCTAACCAGCTCTTGGTCAAGCCAGAGTTCATACTTAGGGATGTAATTAAAGTGGAAATGTTGGCCGAAGTTGGTAAATTCTGGATCAAAAGTGGACCGAATTAAGTTGCCGTCAACTTGCCAGATATGAATGCGACCTCTTTTACCGAGTTTTTTTTGGTAAGGCGCTTTCGGTGGCATTGGTAGTGGGATTTGGTTGTAATGTAGGAAGGGCAATAGGTGAACTTTCGAGTCGTTTTAACACGTCCCAATCGATACTTTGATAGGAGAGATAGCCGGCATAGGTCAGAAGCAGAAAGAACGAGGTCAAAAGGATAATGGAGAGATAATCTGGGTTGGGTTTCATGGGTTTCGAGTGATAGTGTAAATGGTGGGATATTGTAAAAATATTACCGGTAATTCTTCGAGAAGGACCTTCTGAAACTCCTGATAAATTCTTTTCCTTTCCAGGGGGTCAAAAGTCAGCCTTCCCTCTTCTAACAGTTTATCAATTTTAGGATTGTTTATTTTAGTTAAATTGGTTCTGGTTTGAGTAGAGTGCCAGAAAACATATTGATCAGGGTCAGAAGGAACGCTGCCATAGGCTAATATAGCTTCATAATTGTCAGTATTAATCTGGTTTTCAAATTTAATATCAACCTTGATTTTAAGTATATCTTCCCAGTTTTTTTTAATATTCTCGGCAACAGATAGCAGATCCCGGTTGGCAACGGTGAGGTTAATTGAATCAATTTTGTTTTTTTCAAAAAATTCACGGGCTTTAGCGGGGTTGAAAGAATATTCCTTTACATTGGGGTTATAGGCCCAAGATGAGGGTGATATGGGCGAGAGACAGCGTTCATTATTATTTGCACTTTTAGGGGTGGCATAAGCCAGACTTTGACGAAGTTGTTTATTGTCGAGTTTTTGGGTGTTGAGAAAAATAGCTGAATAGCTTTCGGAGCTGGCAATATTTTGGTTTAAGTTCACTTTCCAGCCGGATTCAAGATCCGGCGGTAAAAAAGAAATCTGAATTTGGTCAACCTCGCCGATTTTAAAGGCATTTAGAAGATCGCTTTGGTCTTGGTAAAAACGGTAAATAATAATGTCGGAGACGGATTGGAGTTTTAAATATTGGATATGACCATCTTGATAGCGAATATTTTTAACAATGTAGGAGCCTAATCCGATAAAATTTTTCCGAAAAAGGGAACGACTCAAAAGGCTTTCTAGGGGGGCGTAGGCCTTGTCGGAAGTGATGGTAATTTTATTGAAACCGTTGGGAGTGATGGTTAACCCAGGTATTTGGTAGTTAATATCAGTACTATTAAATTTCTTGCCGTCATGCCAAAACAAGGAGGTGTTTAGGAAAAAGGTATATTGAAGATGATCGGGGCTGATCTCTAATTTATTAACCAGAGTGGAAGGTGAAGTCCGGCCGTTTTGATTAATTACCGTCAGTCCGGGAGAAATTTTTTGAGTGATTTTTTGAGGTAGATTGACAGCGTTGTAAAAACCTTCAATCCCAATTTTTTGAACCGGGTGGTTAATTCTTAATAAAAATAATTTAAGTGGTTTTTGAAAATAGAAGATAATTACCCCGACACCTAAACCCAGGAGAAGATAAAGAAGATTCTTTTTTAAATAGTAGAAATAAAGCTCGAGGCGGAAACGGATTTTGGTAAACATTAGTAGGTTAGTTGGACGATTGAGGAGATCAAAAAAAGAAAGGTGATAAAGATGGTTAGATTAAACATCATTTTTTCCCAACCCCGTTTTTCCGAGCCTGACGAGGAAAGAATGTTGGAATTGTGTTCGTTTCTGCCTTGGGCTTGAAGAAAAATAAGGGTGGACAGGACCAAGGATAAGAGGATTTGAATGATACTGAGAACCGTGTTCATATTATTTTAAAAAAGTAGAGAAATAAACTGATAAAAAACGAAGTACCTAAATAGGCCCAAAAACTAACCAGGGTCCAACCATAGATAGTAAAAGAGGAAACACTGAAGGCTGAAACGAGATAGGCGGCTAAATAAAGACCGAGAGTATTGATGACAATACGGATAAGACCCAGGGTGAGGATGGAGATAGGCAGAAGAAGGATTTTGACTATAGGTTTGAGAAATATTTCAAAAAAGGCCAAAATAAGACCGACTTTGATAATGATCAGTAGGCGGTTTGGGCCAAAGAGGAGATTGCCAAAAAGCTCCTGTTGGAGAACCAAAGCAAAGGAGAGATAGAGAGCATATTTTAAGAATTTTTTCATGAGTTTCTTGATAATATTATACCTCCGATACTAAGGATAATGAGGCTGATAATTATGGTAGCCAACAAATTAAGATAGTGAAATGGATTTGCTATCTCAATCGTTGTTTGATAGTTAGGAAGATAGGAAACGGATAAGTTTATTTTTTGATTTCGGGGGATGAGAGAATCAAGGAAGGAGCGGCGGGAAAGATTGACGGTGTAGGAAGAGAGGGGCGGGAGAGAGGGGAGATTGAGATTGAGTTCTAATAGGGAAGAGGAAACATTTAGATTGTCAATGGCCTGAAGATTGGGGTTTTTAATTGTCATTTGACCCGGAGAGAAAGGGAGAAAATTAAGGGAGAAATCCGGAAGGGAAAGAGGGGGATTGATTTCAGAGTTAGCAAAGACGACCTCAACAGTTTTTTGCTGAGGATCAAGTTTATAAGACCCCGGAGGAGGGGGATAATCGCTTTTTGATTGGTGAATGACGAAGGTTAGATGGTTTAAATCAAGGTCGCGAAAGTAGTCAACACCGTTGGTGGTTTTGGTCCAGGTGGGATCGATGGCTACCCAGCTTGAGGAGGTGGGATGGTAATATTCAGGCCAGGCATGAAGGAGGTCGGTACCGGGTTTAAGGGGTTTGATTTTAAGGTTATTAGAGTAGGCAAAGCCTTCAATTTCCCGAGCCGGGATTCCGGCTGACCGGGCGATGGTAATGAAGAGATCGGTAAAGTCGGTACAAAGTGAATCAGATGGTTTTTTTAGGGTTTCCAGCGCCCCGCGTCTGGTGGCCGAATCGAGCCGATTGTCGTTGTAGCTTAGGGTAGAAACAACAAAGTCAAAAATGCTTTTTG
>JAGVHP010000017.1 GCA_020056515.1 Candidatus Shapirobacteria bacterium | reverse complement strand
TGTCCCTCAAAAACGTCCCTATCTCTGGTCTCTACCCATCAATGACGCCGTTAATACTGTCAATCAAACCGTCATAAACGGCTATCAGGAAATCATTATCACCGGCGTAAATCTCAATCAATACACCCCCGGGTTTTCTAATTTACTGGAAGCTCTGTTGACTCAAACCAAAATTCCTTTAATAAGTTTTGGTTCTATTCCGCTTCTTTGTATTGATAAAAAGTTTTTAAGTTTATTCCAAAAATATCCTTCCCGTCTCAGTCATTTTCTCCATATCCCGATCCAATCAGGGACAAATAAAATCTTAAAATTAATGAGCCGCCCCTATGATGTTAAAAAAATTAAAGAGACTTTCAATACTCTAAAAAAGTTTTCTTCCCCCCTTGTCAAAGGGGGGATTGAGGGGGGATTGAGTTTTGGCACCGATATTATCGTTGCCTTTCCCGGTGAAACCAAATCTGACTTCAAAAAAACTTTAAATTTGTGTAAAAGTATTGGTTTCCAAAAAATTCACACCTTCCGCTTCTCCCCCCGCCCCCATACCCCCGCTCAAAGACTCTTCGACGAATCTCCTCAGATTCCCAAGTCCAAAATTCTCAACCGTTCACGTCAAATCCGCTCCCTCATCTCCCGAACCACACTTCCATCTCGTCAAACACCGGAAACTTAAAGCTGACTTCCTGTCCGGGGAAACGGGCGTTTTTACCCCAAATACAAGCCCGACTAATATCATCTCTCATCTCATTGGAAATCCGCTTCAACACATCATTTAGGGTGTTTGTCTTTTTCATAATTAGCGGCTCTTTTTTATCCGCCTCTCCCACTCTTTCCCTTTTTAAATAAACCCGCACTAACCCCAATCCTTGCCATAGAGCCTCCTTAAATTCCGCAATTCCTGCCCCCTCTTTGGCACTCAAATAAAGAACTCCTTCTATATTTTTATATTTTTTAACCTCATCAATCTTGGTGATTATCTCCACTAGAGGAATATAGGTTCTGGTTTTGGATAGCCCGTCGATATATTTATCAATTGACTCAATCTTTTCCCCCAATTCTATAACTGCATTTTCCAATCCCATTTCTTTAGCAATCTCCACCATGGTTTCCAAAGGCTGGCATTTATACGGATCAATAATCTGAATTGCTCCTTTTCCCATTCGGTGGACGTGGATTTTGGGTGGAATTTTATTAAGCCTTATGCCGCTCTCTTCCAACTCCTTTTTAATCTTAACCAACCACCCGGCTCTTTTAAAATCAGTCATTAGTACCACTAAATTTGACGCCCGCACCACCGATAACACCTTTCGACCAAAACCTTTACCCGACGCTGCTCCTTCAATAATTCCCGGTAAATCTAGTATCTGCATTCGTACCCCTTTATATTCCAACATTCCCGGGACTACTCCCAAAGTTGTAAAGTCATAATTTCCCACTTTCGACTCGGCATTGGTTATGGCATTTAACAGGGTTGATTTGCCCACCGACGGTAGTCCTACTAATACCACTGAGGCATCACCTGAATGCTTAATGGCATAACCCACACCACCGCCACCGCCCTTATTCGACGGTCCATCAAGTTCATCCTTAAGTTTTGATAATTTCGCCTTGAGTACCCCATGATGGTGTTCACTGCTTTTATCATAGGGAGTATCCCGAATTTCTTTTTCCACCCGGGAAATTTTCATTTTAATTATTTCTTCTTTGGTCATTTGTTAGAATAGTAAACCATGTGGATTTTATTGTTTTTTCTCCTACTAATCGCTAAATCTAATCCTATTTTAGCATCAGACCGCTCTATCTTTGGCCTTCATCTTTCCCAAACCTCCGATATTGACTCCGCCAAAAACATTATCAACTCCAACGGTGGTGACTGGGGTTATGTCACTATCGTACTTCGGACCGATCAGCTTAATTTTCAAATGTGGCAGGATTTTATGGATAATTGTCGCCTAAATCATCTCACCCCTATTATTCGTCTAGCTACTATTATGGAAAAAGATTATTGGAAAAAACCTGAGTATTCCGATATCGACAATTTAACCAATTTTTTAGCATCCTTAAACTGGCCTCATTCCCGTCAAATCGTATCTCTTTTTAACGAGCCCAATCAGGGTAAAGAATGGGGTGGGGGAGTCGACGCCAAGTCTTATACCGATTTAGCCCTCTATACCGCCAAACGTCTTAAAAATTTAAATCCCAATTTTTATATTTTAAGTGGCGGTCTGGATCTGGCTGCTCCCTCAAAACCTCCAAACTTCGAATCAGCCGGATCTTTTTACCAACAAATTTACCAATATAAACCGGAATATTTTGATCTTCTTGACGCCTTGGCCTCCCACTCTTATCCCAATCATGGTTTTGTCGGGTCGCCAAACGACCAGGGCCAACATTCCATTCGTGGTTACCAGTGGGAATTGGCTTTTTTAAAAAAATTGGGGGTCAAAAAAGAATTGCCGGTAATAATTTCCGAAACCGGCTGGCCCCACCGGGAAGGACAAAGTCTAAATAGAAACTTTTATACTTCTAAAATTACTTCATCACTCCTGTTAACTGCCCTCGATGTCTGGCAACAGGATTCCCGGGTTTTGGCCGTTACTCCTTTTATTTACAATTTTCCCTATCCCCCATTTGATCACTTTTCCTGGTTACAGATTGATGGAACCATTTATCCTGAATATCAAAAAGTTGTCAATTTAGTCAAAAATCCTAATTCTGTTACCCAAACAAACACCTTTCAGGTCAAACAAATTAATCTGCCTCTAATTATTTTTTCCGACACCCCGTATACCGCCACCATGGAATTGGAAAACACCGGCCAAGCCATTTGGGGTGAAACTACTTTTTGTCTAAATTCTGCCTCTTCAATCAATATCACCACTTCTTCTATTTGTTTCGATAAAACCCGCCTCATTCTCCCCGGCCAGTCTATAAAAATTAATTTTGATTTCCAAATTGATTCCAACTCTCCTTCCCAGGAAAACTATATCTCTTGGGACAAATTACCTCGTTTCAGTCTTTCTGCTTTTAGCCCCAACTCCCGTATCTATCGCCCCAAAACCGGTTTCTGGGAAAAAATATCTGAATTTTTCCAAGGACTTTTCAAATAATTTGTGAACGTTTTCGAAAAAATTCGAACTGATTTCAAACAAAGGTAGGCGCGGCGTGTGCGGCCGTCCACTCGCCGCGCTATCTTAGCTCGGCCCCCGGCCTCGTTAATATTTTTTATTTTTTTGCGCGCGCGATTTTTGCTCTCACTTTGTTCGAGCGAGTAAAAGATTTATAGTGTCCTTGATCCACCTGCCCGTGCACAGAGTACAATTTTTCTCCTTAATGATACTAGAAATAATAATTTGAGGAAAAAAATTTATGTGCGAACTTTAAAAAAAGTATCTTAACGCACCGTAAAAGAAGTTTCTTTTTCAAAAATACCGTTGGTATAAAGTTTCAGCTTATATTCTCCAACAAGACGAGTAGCTGTTGAATTCTTGAGACTCCAAACAAAACTTGTGTTATTGGTATTTGGTTTTGAAATTGTCATGCTTCTATTGTCAAGAAATTTATTATTTAAGTAGCGCACATACTCAATTTTTGTTCCTACTTTTGCGTTTTGCAGCGTCGTCACAGCATAGATTCTTTTGTCTGTGGTTAAAAATATAGTTGTGGGATTAACTGCTTCTCCTGTTTTTGGATCTATACCCTTGGCAGTAACAATATTGGCAACAATCCCAGGTGCTTTACTGCGAGGTAAGGTAGGTTTTGGTGAAAGCGTTGATTGTTGTGTTAGTGACTGTTGTGCCGGAAGGAGTGTCGTCTTTGATTTTTGTACCATAGCGAATAGTCCACCACCAACGAGGAGAAGCACCACAATACCTCCACCAACATACCACAACGAATGTTTAAACTTGGGGGGTGGGATATTTTCAACTGGAACGACAGCTTCTGGAGAAAGCGGTGCCTCTGGGTTTACTGGAGGAATTATTTGCGGGTTATTTTTCATAGGTATTATTCGTTACTTTCTGACTTGTTACCTTCATTTGTCTTTGTTTGTTCCTGCTGTGTTTTTGAATCATTCTGCGTTTTATCAATATTATTCGTATCAGATTGTTGTTCGTCTGATTTTTGACTTGACTCTTCAGAGCTTCTTTCCCCGCCACTTTTTTCTCCTTCACTTTCATTTTCCACAGCCTCCTGCGGCTCTACTGTTTCCTCCGGTTCAATTGCCTCAACTGGTTCTGCCGGTTCTGTTTCTTCTTGAGCCTCAATATTTTCGTTATTCTCAACATCTTTTTGATTGTTTTGTGCTTCAATATCATTTGCTGTTTCTTTTTTACCATCTTTAACATCTTTTGCGTAATCACTGATCACAACTGGAGCCGGTGATGTTGTTACTGTAGTTGGGGAAATAGTATTCACTGGAGTGGTTGAAATTGCAGTTTGAGCAAAAACAGAACCAGCAAGTGCAAAAATCAAAACAAAAAAAACAAACGATAATTTTATATAAGATGTCATTACATTAATGAAAACATATACTAAAAACATTGTCAAGCGCATGTACTAGTCACGGACTTATTCGACATTGGGCTGTTTTCAATTAAATAATTAATCGGACTTTTAAGACCTAATGTTTGGTGTGGTCTTTGGGTATTGTACCAAATGATGTACTCTCCCAGCCGACGATTAAACTCCGGTTTGTCGTCGATAACGTCGAGGTTCTGATCAACAAAATCCTCCTGAATTGTCCGGTTGAATCTTTCGATGACGGCATTGATTTTGGGACAGCGGGGATAGGAGAAGAAATGGAGAATGTGATCTTTAGTTAGCTGGTCCTCAAACTCACCCAAGTTCTCGCCGCCATTGTCAGTCTGCCAGTCCTTGACGGTTAGGGGATAAACGGTTTTAAACTTCTGGTAAAAGTCAACCATGTTCCGGCTGGTTTTGCTTTTGTAGTTAAGAGCCAGTCCAAACTTAAACTGGTGATCCAGGGCGCAGTAGAAGTAGTCTCTAATCCCATCGGTGATTCTTTCAATGGTGTCGGCGATAATGTGACCGGAATCAGTATACTTGGGCGATCTTTTAATTCTTAGTCTTTTGGTTTGATGTTTTCTTTTAGCCCAACCATTGGTGGGATCATGGTAGACCCGATAGTTGGCCTTGGAAAAAAAGAATTTGTTTCTGTTGATGACCTTGCCAATAGTTGATTCGGCAATTGAATCAATCCCAATCGAGTCACAGTATTTATCCAAGAGAACTTTGATTTTCTCTTTACCTAGGCGATAACGTTTCTCCCGAAGTTGTTTAATGAAGTCGACTATCTGTGGATCAACCATCATTTGTCTTTTAGTTTTAGGAGTTGTCGATTCCGGGACGAGAGCTGATGGCTTCCTACCGTTCAATTTTAATCTCTGTCGCCAAACATAGATTAGCTTTCGATCGACCCCGAATGCATCAAGAGTGGCTGCCCCACCATAGTGATCATAGTAATTTAGGATTCTCTGCCTCTCTTGGGCCACCTCGCTTTGATTGAATTTACGTAAACTAGGTAACATCCGGGATACCTCCTTGTATCCCCGAATCTTACCAAAGGTGTAGTGTAAAATTGTCTTTTCTCCCTGACTATTGCTCATCATTGGCTTCTAGGCCAATGTCGAATATGTATCGTAACTTATTCAGCGGAAGATCAATGAATAGTTTTCGTTACTTATTGGTTATTGCAAGGCGTGAAATGTACAGTTATAATGGACATATGAACATAGTAAGTAGTACCAACGTTAGAAATAATTGGGCGGATGTGTCCAAAATTGCTTTAAAAAAGGAGTATGTGCTGGTAACTCATCGGGGTAAGGTGAAAACAGCCATTATTGATGTCGAAGTGTTGGAAGACTTATTGTCTTTGCATGATAAGGAATACTTAGAAAGTATTAAACGAGCGAGAGCAGATGCCAGGGCTGGTCGTGTCTATACTTTTGAGGAAGTTTTTGGCAATATATAAGAGTGAAGTATCGGCTGGTCATAACTGAAGAGGCGAGAGATCATATAAAACGATTGGATAAAGTAATAGTAAAAAAGGTTATGAAAAAATTACCGATTTTGATTCTAGATCCATTTGGTTTATCAAAGAGATTGGTTAATTACAGGTGTGGCACGTTTCGTTATCGGGTAGGCGATTATCGAATAATTTTTGATATTAGAGAAGATGCGGTCGAAATATTAAAAGTGGCTCACCGAAGGGAAGTGTATAAGTAAAATTTGATTGGATTCGTATCACAAGTTTCTATTTGACAGTTACAGGGGTGGTGGGTATGATGGAAGTCACACGCTAGGAATAGCGTAAACTATGAATTGTCCATATTGCCGGCATGATGAATCAAATGTACTGGAATCCAGGGATGCCCTGGAGGGTCAGGCGACTCGCCGCCGCCGGGAGTGTGTTAAATGCGGCAAGCGTTTTACCACCTATGAACGGGTGGCCAATATTGAATTAAAAGTAGTCAAGAAAGATGGCCGAATTGAGGATTATTCCCGGGAAAAATTAGAAAGATGCCTAGAGAAAGCTTGTTGGAAGCTATCAATAACGGAAAGAGAAAGGATGGTGGAAGAAATTGAATTAAAACTTTTGAATTGGGAGAGTGTAGAAATCCCCAGTCGAGAAATTGGCAAAATGGTAATGGAGAAATTAAAAGATATCGATCCGGTGGCTTATATTCGTTTTGCGACTATTTATTTACAGATAAAGGATATTGACGAGTTTCAGAAGTTAGTTAGTGATTATAAAAAAAGTGAGAAAAATAAAAGTTGATCCGACTGAATTTCGAGAAACTAGGGCTTTCGAAATTAAAAAAAACGGGGAAATGAAGGTAGCGATTAGTCTGGAACAGCTGGGAGCTCTAATTGAATCGGAGGGGAGTAAGGATGATGCCAATAAAATAAATACACCAGAGGGGACGTCTTTTACCCTATCTGAATTTTTAAAAGAAGAATATGCGCTAAACAAGGTGTTTTCACCAGAAGTAGCCGAAGCTCACCGGCGGGGAGAAATAAAATTACATAAACTGGGATTTATTGACAGGCCATATTGCTCGGGACAGTCGCTGGAATATATTAAAAAATTTGGATTAAATAAATATTCTTCATTTGCAGAAGTGAAGCAAGCGGGACATATTGATGCCCTAATTGACCACATGATTAAAAACACCATGACCCTGCGGGCTCATTTTGGGGGAGCGATTGGTTGGGATGCCCTCAATATGTATATGGCGCCGTTTTTGGGGGGATTGGGAGATCAGGAAATTCGGCAGGTGGCCCAGAGAATTATTTATCAGTTTAATCAGACAGTGGGTCCACACGGAGGTCAGCCGGTGTTTACTGATGTGAATTTATACTGGGAAATTCCAGAACATTTTGCTAATGTACCGGCAATTGGCCCGAGGGGAGAGTTTACTGGAAAGATGTATAAAGACTATGAAAATGAGTCACAAGCCCTGGTTTGGCAAATGATGAATATTTATAAACGGGGAGATGCGTTGGGTAAGCCTTTCTTTTGGCCAAAACCCAATATTCATATCACTTCAAAATTTTGGAAGACACCAGGGCATGAGATGTTTTTGGAACAGGTTTCAGAAGTAGCGGCCAAAATGGGTAACCCTTATTTTGTGTTTGACCGGGGAGATACGGCCAAGATTTCGGAGTGCTGTCGGTTGCAGTTTGAATTGTCAAAAGAGGATTTAGAAGATGCCAAACAGCCCTGGAAAATGCGATATGCGGCTTGTCCTTACCTAACGGTTAATTTACCCCGGGTGGCTTATGAAGCTAAACATAGTGAGGAGAAGTTTTTTGAAATTTTAGGGAAAAGAATGGAAATATTAACCCAGGCTCATTTACAGAAGTATAAGTATTTAAAAAAACTATTTGATATGGGAGTCCGGGGACCCTTGGGTTTTTTGGCGAGTAGAGCCAAGGGGGACGGAGAGGCCTATTTGCGGATTGAAAGAATGAATTTTATGGATGCGGTCGGAGGTTTGTCGGACGCAGTTAAGCATCATTTGGGTGAAGCCCTACATGAGTCGGACAAGGCACTGAAATTTGGATTAAAGGTAGCCGCTTTTATGAAACAAAAGTGTGAGACAGAGAGCAAAATTTCAGGATTACGGATTCTTTTGGATCAGGAGCCGGGTGAATCGAGTATCTACCGTTTTGCCAAACTGGATTTGGAATATTTTCCCAAAGAAGCCAGTAAAATAGTTCACGGTGATATCAAGAATGGGGAGGTGTATTACACTAATTCATCGCAATTGGAAGTGTCGGCGCCGATTGATGTATTGGAGAGAATTGAGCTTGAGGGAAGATTTCACACCATGATGCAGGGAGGGGCTCTGACTCATATATGGCTCGGAGAGTCGCAACCGTCGGTTAAATCGATTGCCAGCCTAATCAAAAAGATCTTTGATAATACTCAAAATGCCCAAGTGGCTTTTAGTCCGGAATTTACAGTTTGCAGCGATTGTGGCCGGGTAGGGCGGGGAATTAAAAAGAAGTGCAGTCATTGCCAGAGCAAAAATGTTGACTGGGTAACGAGGATTACCGGTTATTACACCTTTGTGAAGCAGTGGAACAAAGGGAAACTAGGAGAGCTTAAAGATAGATATAAAAATAGGGAGCTAGATAAAGATATATGAACAATTTTCAAAAACAAAGAGATGAGGTTCGGGAACGAACAATGCAGGTCCGGACTACCGGTCAACAAATTGGAGGATGGCAGAATTCGGCTATTGTTAAATCGCTGTCCAAGGAGACCGGGGTAATCGATGGTTTGGCGGAAGAAATAGCGGAGACGGTCAGATTACAGGTATTAAAGCTGAAGATTAAACAGATTACTGGTCCTTTAATTCGGGAATTGGTGGGAGTGGAATTGCTATCGAGGGGAATGCAGGCGGAATATCAAAAATATAAAAGGTTGGGATTACCAATTTATGATGTGGGTAATATTATCGCGGTTCATAACGAAAATGTGTCATCAAATAACCCCCATACTCCGGAGACGACTAATATGACTCTGGCCTCAGCGATAAAGACAGACTATGCGCTATCAGAGATTTATTCTGACAAAGTAGCTGAGGCTCATTTAAAAGGTGATATCCATATTCACAAGTTGGATTTTCCTGATAGGCCTTATTGCTGCGGTAACAATTTGGAATATGTCAAGAAGTATGGATTAAATGTGGCCTCATCGCTGGCAATTGCCAGCCCGGCTAAGCATGCGGAAGTACTGATTTTGCATATGATTAAGTTTGCTTGTATGCTGCAGATTAATTTTTCCGGAGCAGTAGGTTGGGAGGCGGTTAATGTGTTTTTGGCCCCGTTTTTGGTGGGTAAAAGTGAGAAAGAAATGTACGATTTGGCTCAACTAATGGTCTATGAATTTAATACCCAAAATGTGGCTAAGGGTGGTCAGGCGGTGTTTTCGGATATAAATTTGTATTGGGAAGTGCCGGATCATTATGCCCAAACTCCAGCCATTGGGCCGGGCGGAAAATATACCGGCAAAACCTATAAAGATTATGAAAAAGAATCCCAGAGTTTTCTGACCCAACTAATGAAAGTGTATTTGAAGGGAAATTCGATGGGCCGGCCTTTCTTTTGGCCCAAACCAAATTTGCACATGACGGAGAAGTTCTGGAAGACACCGGGGCACCAGGAATTTTTGGAATTGGCGGCAGAAGTGGCGGCGGAAAAAGGGAATACGGAGTTCTTTTTTGACCGGGGAGGAAGCACCCGAATTTCCCAGTGTTGCCGGTTGTCGTTTAAGTTGGATAAACAGGATTTTGAAGAGACCAAAAAACCGGAACTGATGAGACACAGTTCAACCTCTTGGCTGACCATTAACTTACCCCGAATTGCCTATGAGGCTAAGGGAGATGATGAAAAATTATTTGCTTTACTGGAAAAAAGAATGGACTTGATTGCTTTGGCTCATGGTCAGAAAAGACGTTTCATTAAAAAACTTCTAGATTACGGGATGTCCGGACCGCTGGCGGCCTTATGTACCCGCCAAGCTGACGATCCATATCCATATTACCGGTTTGATAGGTCAGTGGAATTAACCACAATTTACGGTCTCAATGAGATGGTTCAATACCACACTGGTAAACAGTTGCATGAGTCGGATGGGGCATTGAAATTTGGGTTAAAAGTAATTTCGGCAATGAAAATTATTGCCGCAAAGCAGTCAAAGGAATTAGGGATGAGAATTTGTTTGGAGCAGGCGCCGGCAGAGGGGACATCATATCGGTTGGCTAAGCTGGACTTACAGTGGTTTTCGGGGGAGGCCGGGAAAGTGGTTAAGGGAGATTTGGAGTCGGGGGCGGTCTATTACACCAATTCCACCCAATTAAATGTATCAGAGCCGATCGATCCGATTGACAGGATTACCAAAGAAGGTTTATTTCATCCCTTAATCGATGCCGGGGCGATGACCCATATTTGGATTGGAGAACAACGGCCGACAGCGAAATCAATCGCAGTTTTAATCAAAAAAGTATTTGATAACACTCAAAATCAGCTAGTGGCTTTTAGCCCGGAGTTTACGGTATGCGGAGATTGCCGACACACTGAAAGGGGTTTGATTAAAAAATGTGGTTTTTGTGGGTCGGAAGAGGTGGATTATATTACCAGAGTATCCGGGTTTTATTCACTGACATCAAGATGGAATAAGGGCAAGATTCAGGAATTAAAAGACAGATATCGAAATACAGATCAGTTTGGAGGAAATGATGAAAAGTAATAAATTTATAGATTTATCCCGCAGTTGCGGGATTGTGTCTTTAGGCAAAATTTGGCCTTACAGTTCAAATTTAGACCTAAAGAAACAAAAATGATTGTCAAATTATTTACCAAAGCTGATTGCCCCCGGTGTCCGGCGGCGAAAGCAGTGATCTCAGATCTCAGATCTCAGATCTCAGATATTAAAGTTGAGGAATATGATACGGATACGATTGAGGGGATGGCAGAGGCAGCTTTTTATACGGTGATGGCCACACCGACGATCTTGGTGTGTGATGGCGAGGGTAAAGAGATGGCGGGATGGCGTGGCGAAGCACCAAAACTTGAGGAGTTAGAAAAAGTAATAGCCAAGTGAAAGTTGCCGGGTATTTGAAGACAAGTTTACTGGATTGGCCGGGGGAGGTAAGCAGTGTGATTTGGACACAGGGATGTAATTTCCGGTGTCCTTTTTGTCACAATCGGGATTTAATTTCTTTGACTGGAAAAAAACTGTTGGACGAGGGTGAATTAATAAAAAGTTTAATACAACGCAAAATTTGGATTACCCATTTGGTGATTACCGGCGGAGAACCGACCCTGCAGACGGATTTGGTGGAATTTTGCCAAAAACTAAAAAAAATGGGTTTTAAAATAAAAATGGACACTAATGGGAGTGAGCCGGAGGTGGTGGAGAAATTAATAAAAATGGATTTAGTGGAGTATTGGGCAATGGATATCAAGACACAATTTGATAAATATCAATTTGGTGATATTAAAGATATAAAAAAATCAATGAAATTGATTGCTAAAAGCGGAAAAGACTATGAGTTTAGAACGACAGTTGTACCGGGAATGCATGATGAGGAAGTTGTAAAACAGATGGCCAAAGAAATAAAAAATAATTGGATCTGGCAGAAGTTTGTGGGGAGAAATTGTGTAGATCCTAAATTGGATGGGGCTGAAGGGATTACTAAAAAGGAAATTGAAAAATGGCGAAAGGGAGTTGGGGTAAAAGTTGACTTGCGGGGGTGGGTATAATAGGGGAGAGATGATGAGAAAAGACAGTCCGACATTTGAGGCGGTGGGGACCTTGGATGAATTACAGGCAGTATTACTGATGAAAAATTTAAAGAAGATAGCGGAGGATATTGGCAGAATAATGTCGGGTAAAAAAACAAAGGTTAATTTAGTTACAGAGATAGAAAAGTTAGAAAAAAAGGTAATACCGGTAAATAAATTTATGATTTTTAGTAATAAAAAAGCGGTATATTTGAACTGGGTTAGGACAATAGTCAGAAGAGCCGAAAGAAGAATGGTGAAATTGGAAGATAAAAAAGAGTTAGAATATCTAAACAAACTGTCAAAATATTTTTATTTGTTAGCGATAATCGAAGAACAAAAATAACAAGAAGTAGGGTGTCCCGGCGGTGGCCGGGTGAAAATTCCCTCGCTGGGCCGCAACCGTAATAGCCGGGTCAATAAATCTTACGAGCACTAAGTATGGCAATAAGGGAATTAGAAGAAAAACTAAATTTTAATCCAGTAAGTGAGGTTGGCTATTTAAGGCGGTTTGGAAGGGAACTAAGAAGACAGCAACTAGGAAGAGAGATTGGAACATCACTAGCCGAATTATTTTTAAGCGAATACAGCCATGAGTATCAGTTGGTAGACGATCAAATTTGTGATGTAGCCACCGGTATTCCAATAAGATCTCTAAGTAACGAAGGGGAATCAGAAGAAAGAATTGAGAGGATGATTTTGGGTGGGGCGGAAATAGTGGTTAATGTCAGCCCCAAAAATAAGGAATTGGGCTATTTTGATGATGTGGTAGATATTTGGAAAGCTGAAAACGGGGGGAGGATAAATTTGTTTCGATTTAAGGTTGACATGAGTGAGGCTGAATTGGCGAATTTTGACAGGTTGATGGGCGGGGAAGTGAAGGAGTATCGGTTGGCAGAAGTAGTGACGATGCTGAATTTAGCCAAGGAGAGAGACGGGGTGTCAATTGGGAAAATCATGGCCATAGCCAAGGAATTGGTAGCCAGTTTTGAGAGGAGTTACGGTGAAAAATTATTTTTAGACGCAGAGCTGATTACCCGGTTGTATGTGGCTATCAGGCTGGAGGTGGAGAGAAGACGGGAAGAGTGTCCGGTAATTGAAAGGGAGGTGGGGGTTGATCCGTTTGTGATACGGCAGTATTTGTATGGGGAGTTGAAAACCACGATAGTGGCCGGAGGGGGGTGCGGCGGGTCGAGTTTATCGGGGGAATTTGGACAGGGACAGGGAATAATAATAATTAATACCGCTGAGGGGATATCTTTTAGAGTGGGGAATACCGAAGGATTGACATTTTGCCCGAAATGCGGTTGTTTTTACTCTGGTGACAAATGTCCGATTTGCGGCTAGAATTAAATTATGAAAAAAATAATGACGGTAGCAATAGTGGTACTTTTAGGAATATATCTTTTGCCGAAGATGGATTGGGGGAAGATGAGGTGGCAACCGACAGAGTCGGTAACGGTCAGCGGTGAAGCCAAAACAGTTTTAAAAAATCAAATTTCTTCGTTTACAGCCGGAGTAGATGCGGTAGCTGATAAAAAGGACGATGCGGCCAAAGAAGTAAACAGCAAAATGGAAGCGTTGATTAAGGCAGTTAAGGGTTTTGGAATAAAAGCAGAGGATGTTAAGACCCAGAGCCTAAGTTATTACCAAAGTGAAGAAAGTTATTGGGATAACGGGGTGCAAAAATCGCGTAAGGGTCAATGGCGGGTGAGTAGTTCGGTGGAAATAACACTTCGGGAAGTTGACCGGGCATCAGCTTTGGCAGACTTGCTAGCAGGGAGTGGGGCGACCAATGTTTATGGTCCTAATTTCTAGTTTGATGATACTTCAGAGGCGGAAAAAGAATTGTTTGACAAGGCAATATTAGACGCTAAGGACAAAGCAGAAATAATGGCTAAGTCGTCGGGAAGAAAGTTGGGTAGGGTGATTTCGGTAAGCGAGGGAGCAGCTACCAGTAATTATTATCCGATGTATGCTTCCCGAGGAGCCGAGGGTGGCGGCGGAGCACCGATGGAGACGGGTAGCGGGACAGTGAGCCAGACAGTAACAGTAGTATTTGAATTGAAGTAAAAATATTTTATAGGTTCAAAATCGGGCTATGAGTAAACTACAGTTGATTTCCGGGAGTTGTAGCCTTGTATTGGCCCAGAAAGTAAGTGATATTTTAAAAATTCCTTTGATTCCGATTGATGATAAAAGGTTTGCAAATGGAGAAATATATGTTCGGGTAAAGAGTAAGGTCAGGGGTGGAGATATTTACATTATTCAGAGCTTGGGGGCGCCGGCTAATGAAAATTTAATGGAGGTGCTTTTATTAATTGATGCTTTAAAAAGATCATCGGTGGGGAGAATAAATTTAATATCACCGTTACTGTGTTATTCAAGACAAGGCAGAAAAATTGAGTCAAGAGAACCGATTTCAGCAAAGCTTGTAGCTGATTTGTTGACGGTGGCAGGTATTAACAGATTGGTGACAGTTGATTTACATTCTGACCAAATACAGGGATTTTATAATGTGCCGGTTGATCACTTTGTGGCATATCCCCTATTTGCTAAATATTTGAAAAAAAAATATGGGAAAAAAGAAATGGTGATAGTATCACCGGATATTGGGGGATTAAAGAGAGCCAATAAGTTGGCAGAACTTTTGAGTTTACCGATTGCAGTGATAGATAAGGTTAGACGGCAACACAATATGGCTGAGGTGATGACGGTAGTGGGGGATGTAAAAAACAAAGTGGCGGTGATTATTGATGACATGATTGATACCGGTGGTTCAATGGTGGTGGCAGCTGAAACGCTGAAAAAAATGGGGGCAATCGAGGTGTTGGTGTGTGCTACCCACGCGGTATTGTCGGGAGAAGCAGTTAAGAAATTAAATGACAGTTGTGTTTCTAAAATATTGTTGACTGATACTTTACCACTTGAAGGGAAAATGACAAATAAAATGGAAATTTTATCAGTGGCGCCATTATTGGCCAAAATAATAAAACGGATTCATTTGGAGAGGTCTTTGGGAGAGTTATTTAGGTGGGAAGACAAAAAAAAGGTGTTGTAAGGTAAAATAGGTGGTGGATGAGATTTTTGATCTGATAAAAAAAGAAGAGGAGAGACAAAAAACGGAGGTGCAGCTAATTCCAAGTGAGAATTTTATTTCAGAAAATGTCAAAAAGGCACTGGGCAGTTGTCTTTCCAATAAATATGCCGAGGGGTACTCCGGGAAGCGCTATTATCAAGGTAATAGAGTAATGGATCAAATCGAGTCAGAGTGTCAAAAACGGGCATTGGAGGTATTTGATTTAAACGAAAATATTTGGGGGGTAAATGTCCAGCCGCACTCGGGTTGCGAAGCCAATTTGGCGGTTTACAACGGGTTACTGGACCCCGGGGACAAAATAATGGCCATGTTTTTGCCTGATGGCGGTCACTTGTCGCATGGTTGGCACACGGATAAGAAAGTTACTTTGGTCAGTAAAATTTATGAAGTGGAATTTTATAAAGTGAACCCCGAAATTGAAGTATTTGATTATGATCAAATAAAAAAACAAGCAGAAATATTTAGACCAAAATTAATTATTTCCGGAGGAACAGCGTATCCGAGGGAAATTGATTATAAAAAAATGGGTGAAATAGCTAAGGCGGTGGGAGCATATTATCTGGCCGACGTATCTCATGAGGCGGGTTTGATTGCCGGAAAAGTGTTAACGGGTCCGTGGATGGCGGCAGAGGTGGTGACCATGACTACCCACAAGACCTTAAGAGGTCCTCGAGGAGCAATGATTTTTGCTAAAAGAACCTTGATAGAAGCAATAAATAAATCAGTCTTTCCGGGGTTACAGGGTGGTCCACATATGCAGACAATTGCCGCCATTGCAGTAGCTTTGGCGGAAACCCAAACAGGGGAATTTAGAAAATATGCAGGGCAGGTAGTGAAAAATGCCAAGAAACTGGCGGAAGTATTAATGAAAGAAGGATTAAGGGTAATTTCAGGAGGGACCGACAAACATTTAGTTTTGGTTGATGTGGGGACAGGGAGGGGTAAAGAAGTGGCGGTGAGGTTGGAAGAGGAGGGAATTGTGGTTAATGCCAATACTATACCGGGGGAAAAGGGAAGTCCGTTTAAGCCGTCGGGGATTCGGTTGGGGTCTCCGGCA
Organism: Candidatus Shapirobacteria bacterium; assembly: GCA_020056515.1. Classification (GTDB taxonomy): domain Bacteria; phylum Patescibacteriota; class Microgenomatia; order UBA12405; family UBA12405; genus UBA12158. The sequence continues at coordinate 6,902 of JAGVHP010000017.1, read as the reverse complement.
ATGACAACGAAAGGCTGGGGGGAATTAGAGTTTGAAGAAGTCGGAAAAAGAATAGCCCAAATAGTTAAGCAAGTTCTTTGAAATCAGCGGCCTGACCGTTGAGGGTGTTTTTGATGATTCGTTTGAGAATTTCTTCAAAGGAAATATCGTAGAGTTTAAGAATATTGCCGATGGCGCAGTCTTTGGGACCGATAGCCGGATTGGCGTTGCAGTCAATAAAGTAGTGGCGACCGGAGGCGTCAACCCGGAGATCAAATTTGGCGTAGTCATCCATTTTTAGTATTTCAAAAGCTTTTTTAACTTGGAGCTGGGCTCGGGGAGGAAGTTCGTATTTTTGATAACCATAGGCGAGGTTGTCGGGGTCGCGGAAATTGTCGTCAAAGGTGACTATTTGATATTTTTGTTTGAATTTTTCCGGGTTAAAAATTTTTTCGGCGGCATAAACTTTGGTGTTGGCACCCTCAAGAACTATGGCTGTAACCTCCCGGCCGGCGACATACTCCTCGATTAAAACCGGTTGGTGGTAGGTATTCATCAGAGAGGAAATTTTTGACCGCAGATCTTTTTCGTTGTCGGAAATTGAGTTTTCCTGAATTTCTAGAGAACCATGGACCTCATTGAGTTTGGCAATGAGAGGGAAATCAAGGGCTGGGTCGATAACATCGGTGGGATTGGTAATAAGTTGATATTTAGGAGTAGTCAGGCCGTATTGCTCCAGCAGATTTTTATTAAAATATTTATTAGTAGTAATGGTAAGACCCATCATAGCGGTGCCGGTGTAAGGAATTTTAAGGAGTTCAAGGATGGCCGGAATGGTGGCCTGAAGATATTCCTGACCATAAACCGAATCAACTAAATTGATGGCAAAATTAGGTTTAAATTTTTTTAAATTATGGCTTAAATGATTGTCGCCAGGAAAGGTGGCGGCAGTAATTTTCATGGCTGAAAGACTAGCGGCTATCATTTGGGCCCGTTCTTTACATTCATATTCGGAAATATACTGGTCCTCAGTGGGAAAGTATTCCCGTTTAGCGTCGGAGTAGAGGATGGCGATTTTTAAATCGTTCATGTAGAAAAACTATAAGGATTATTTTCAAAAATGCAAGAAAAGAAAAATTGACAAATAATATACATTGTCATAATATAGAAATATAATGAAAAGAATAAAATCAAATAAGCGGAAAAAATTATTAAAATCTAAAAATGTAAATATCAGAATGTCGGAAAGTGATTGGAGTAAACTGAAAACAAAAGCGGCCAAAAATGGTTTGCCCTATCAAACCCTGATGTCGGCTATTTTGCACCAGTATGCCAACGGAATATTAGAAGTGGGATTGTAAATTTCTGATAGAATGTGGGTAATGGAGTTTGTAAAGAGGAATTGGGCCAGGGTGGTATTAGGTTTGTTGATAATATTGGTGGTTTTATTGAGCTTTCGGTGGGGATATTGGATATTGGGAAATGATAACTATAGTCCAGAACAAAATCCGGCAGTATCCTTTGAGCGATACTTGACTAGTCCAACGTGGCGAACATATCGGGGCTTAGGAGTACCAAGCGATTCAGAGCAAATCGATATTTTTCGATCGGGATTGTTTTTGGCGCTGGAAAAAATTGGAATACCTCTATGGTTGGTATCTCAAATGAGTGTTTGGGTGGCTTTTGGAGTGGGGGTATGGGGAATGGGGTGGTTTTTGGAAAAGTTTTACAAAAAGCAGGAAGCGTTTTTGGCCGGGGGAATGATTTATTTATCAAGTATTTTAACTTTGTGGTTGTTTTTTTCACCCCTAAAACCATTTATTTTCTTTTGGGGTTTTTTACCAATGTTTCTGGCAATGAGTGTTGAGCTTTTAGAAAAAGACAGTGCCAGAAATTGGATGGGGTGGCTGGCGGTAATGGTGGCGTTTTCGGGTTCTTTTGTGATTCCGACTTTGTTTTTGGTGAGTCTTTTAGTTTTAATTTTTATGGGAGGAGTGTTGGGGTTACGTTTTGGAAAGTGGAGAAAAATGAGTTTATTATTAGGGATATTTTTGGTTTGGCAACTGTATTGGTTGATATCTTTTGGGGTTTATGTAAACAAGCAATCGGAGCAATTACAAAATTCTTTTATTAATCGGGCAATTACTTCGGGAACGATTCAGGACGAAAAAGAATTTGGAGGGAATGTTAATATTTTGCGTTTTCTTACTTCGTGGGTGGAGACAAAAGATGACAATGGTCAAAGTTTGTTTGTATTTAATGATTGGTATAGAGGAATTTGGGGAATTGTTTTAGGATTTATTCCGTTATTGTTGACAGTTTGGGGGTGGTCAAAGAAAAAGTGGGTTTGGGTAATAATGGGAATGGCGGGTTTGGGAGCTTGGCTTCTAGTAAATAGCAATCCACCCTTGGGGTGGTTTTATAACTGGTGTTCTAGAAATATCCCTTTATTTATGCAGGTGTTTAGGTGGGGGAGTTCGAAATTTTGGATAATATGGTGGTTGCCGGTGGTAATTTTGGCGACGGGTGGATGGTTACGGGTGTGGAGGTGGAGAAGGGTAGCGGCAATAATAATTTTAGGCGGGTTGTTGATTTATGTTTATCCGGTATTCTTGGGTAAGTTGATTAATGATCGGGATTGGGTGAAGATTCCTTCAGAGTATTATGATTTGAGAGAATATTTAGGAAAAATTGACACGGAAGGGAGGGTCTATTTGGCGCCGGAGGCAAATATGTTGTATTTTCGAAATTATGATTGGGGATTTTTTGGGTCAGTATTTTGGAGTTATTGGATACCTAATCCAATAATAGAAAAAGCACTGATAACCGGATCAATAGAAAACGAAAAGGCCTTTAATAAAATTGTAAATTTATTCTATTCAGATGGTCCGATTTTGTTTACCAAGATATTAAACAATGCCGGAGTGGAATGGGTGATTGGAGACAAAAGTGTAACCAATAAAGGTAATGGGTATAAATACAATTGGGGAAGTTTTAAAGAGGTGGTAGAGAATAATCCGTATTTGGACAAAATATGGAGCGAAGGAAGCTTGGGGTTGTATAAAGTCAAAAAGCTGGAACCGATTAGTTTAACGGAAGGAGAAAATTTATTGCTGAATTTAGGAGAAGGGAAAATGTTTGGAAGGGGAGTAAGTAAAATCAGCGACGGTTATCGGGTGAATAATCAAAAAGAGACCTCCGGGGTGTATTGGGAGATATCAAATCCAGAGTTGAGGGGGAAATTATTAAGAATTAAAGCCGAAGTAGAAAACAAATCGGGGGTAGTGGCCGAGATAAATTTACGGGAAACAAAAAAGCAATACCAAACTTTTAGATATACCGGAAAAATGGTGGAAGCGGAGGTAATGGAGGGAGAAGTATATTTACCAAGTGATTGGAGAAACTATCTTTTAGAATTTGTGGTCAAAGCTAGGGGACCGGATGAGAGTGTAAACACATTAAAGAATTTAAGAGTAGAATCGGTGCCATTGATGGAAGATTATTTACAAATTGAACAACCAGAGGATATTTCTTGGAGAAATTTGCGCTGGGTAACTTATGCCGGTTGGGTAATCAATGTTTCGATGGTAGTGTTTTTACTGGTGCGCCAGAAACTAAAGAGCCGAAAGACCAGCTTTTCGGGTAACAAAAAGACAATCAAGGCTTGAACCAAGTTGGAAAGAAGCATCAACCAAGCCGGTTGATAGCCGTTTTTAATAGCTTGTAATCGGATTTTGGTAATTAAAATAAAGGCGTTTTTAATATTTTTAAATCCATTGGAACCGAATATTTGGCGATAAGAATAGAGGGTGTCGGGCAGATTGGCAAGTTTTCCAAATTTAAGTAATTTAAAATAGAGGTCCCAATCTTCGGCGGTTTTGTATTTGGCAGTATAACCGATCTTTTTATAAACCGAAGCCCGAGTCATGAGGGTAGGGTGAAGAATGGGGGAGGTAAGCATCAGATAGTCATGGCAAGATTTAGAACTAATAGGAAATGATCTAGTACTGATGATTTGATTTTGGCCATCGATAATTTCGGTTTGAACACCACAAGCGATGGTATTAGGATTTAATTCTAGAAACTCAACTTGTTTTCGAAGACGGTCAGGATGGGAGATATCGTCGGCGTCCATGCGGGCAACATATTTACCTTTGGCCAGTTTTAAGGCGCGGTTTAATGAGCCGGCAACGCCGAGGTTTTTTGAATTAGAAATGATTTTAATTCGGGGGTCACGGAAGGACCGAAGAATTTTAAGAGAAGAGTCAGTACTGCAATCGTTGACAATGATATATTCAAAGTTACTGTAGCTTTGGGATAAAATGCTATTGACAGCCGGTTTAAGATAGGCGGCAGCGTTAAAAACCGGCATGATGACCGAAATTAGAGGTAGATTTTTTTGTTTCATAGCGTTTCGTCCTTTTGGACTCATCAGTACCGATTACATCGGTAAACGCTCAATCTCTTCTTCATCTTTCCTTGTGGTGGGGTTGCCCTCACCGCCAAAGAAACCCGACCCGAAGGTCGAGTCGGGTTTCTTTTGGGGTGCTGCCGCGCCTACTTGTTGGTGGCGCGGAAGCCGCCGTTGGCGTAGTTATCCGGTTGCTGGATAGTGTACGTCCCAGCAGGGAAGGTTACGCCGTCAGTCTGGCCACAGTCGCCGAAGGTCCACATATCCCCGTCGGTGTTACTGACGGAGGCGGCGCAGATGGCCAGAGTGAACTCACTGGACCGGCTGAAGTAGGCGGTGGTTCCGGCGCGGATGGCAGTGAGATCTTCACCGATCTGGCAAACGTCTTGCGACGTGTTGCCGGCGAAGGTCATGCCATCGGCGTAGGTCCAGGGACCGCAGTCAATGACGGCGGCAGGGGCCAGCGGCGCGATGGGGGCTTCGGTCGGGGCAGCGATCGGTGCGGCGTGAGGCCAGAGCAGGTAAGCGCTGGCACTCAGCAGGCAGCAGAACGGTACCAACAGCAACAGCCACAGCCACTTGCGGTTCTTCTTGCGGGGTGTTTCTAACATGGTATTTGCCTCCTTCGGCAAAAGATGAAATTGGCCCGGATCCGGGGGGTGGGCCAGAGGGTAAGATAGGTGCACTGTGTGTTTCTCTACACTAGAGTCTCTAGTGACAGCGCACTGCCATTAAATTAATTATTTAATAACAAAGTGCTGTCACCAGACGGATCCATTACCTTTGCCGACCGTTTTTTTTAGGAAAGATTTAGAAGAGATTGTTAAAGAGCTAGAAACTTAAGCTTGGCTAATGCTTTATTAGTTAGCTCTTATTTCTATTTGGCTCCGCCGTCGCTAAAGCTTTGGCGGATAAATTAGGGCCAAAAGAGATAAGGAGTGGGTAAGACTTAGAGGAGCCACCTACCCCTTATTCTCTTTTAGCTCCGAACTATTAAAGATCTATTATAGCCTATATTATAGACTATTTGGCAGGTTTTGTCAAGTTATAGGATAAGTAACGGTTACTTGTTTAGTAACCGCGGGCAGCCCGGCGAAGAGCCAGAGAAACGCCGAGTAGCGAAACAGCGAAGAGGGAGCCAAAGACGAGGGTTGATGCTCCAGTGTTGGGTAAGACGGTAGCGCCGGAAGTGGCTACTTTGTTACGGTATGTACCATTGGCGGTGTAAAAGGCGAGGGAGTTTTGACCAACAGTGCCAATTTCGGAAGTGGCGCTGACGGTGATTTGGTTCCAGGTAATTTTTTGATAAACATTACTTTTATCCTTGACGGTAACGACAATGTTTTTGACATAGTCCTGACCGGCGGCGATTTGGGGAATAGTGAATTCCTTTTCGGAGTCGGTAAAAACAAAGGCAGGCAAGATTTGGCGGACTTTGATGTTGGTTTGATTGCGGTTGCCACCGTTGGTGATTTTTAATTGAAGTTGGAACTTATCGGACGGGCCAAAAATAATATCAGAAGATTTTAATTCGTCAACGTAAGAACTTTGGGTAAAACCCTTAGCTTTGAGATCAACATTAAGAAGTCGGTATTCGTCATCAGCCAGAGCGGGATTTAAAAGAGATAAAAAAATAAAAGTAACCAGGACAATAATTATTTTTTTCATATGGGAGGATTGTATCCCATAAGAATCTAAAAATCAAATTTTGGATCTAGTCTGGCCATAGCGATATTGGCTTTTAACCAACGGAGGGGATCACCGGTAGTTAGCCAGTCAGATTCAGAATCGGTAGCTACAGTGAGAACTATGTCTTTTTGGGCGAGAATGTTGTTGGCGTCAGCCAGCCAAAGTTCATTGTTTAAACCAGTTTGTTTTTTATTAAGAATGGGGATAATTTTTTCACTATTGATGACGAATCGGCCACCTTGACCAAAAAAAGACGGAGCCTTATCGGCTTCGAGTTTTTCAAACATTCCTGAAATACGATGAGGATATTTTGGGTCGTCAATATATTTAGCTGAACCGTAACGGTTGATTTCGTCGGGGCCGACATCTTTAACTGAAATTACAACTGCCGGAGAATATTGCTCGTAGGTAGTAATCATTTTTTTTAGATAGCGACCGATTTTCTTTTCAACTATCAAGTCGTCGCCGAACATATATACAAAGGGGTCAGTGCCAATGAAAGATGAGGCGGCTAAAATGGGGGAGGCGTTACCGTAGGGGAGAGTGGGGTCTTGGGGGATAAAGACAAGCTTGGTCGAGTCCCAGATTTTTTGGAGACTCTCAATGGCGTTGAGTTTATTGATTTTGGTTAAATAATCAGTCAATTCGGGATCCGGAGTGAAATAGTTTTTTAACGAAGTGTCGCTTGGGCGGTGGACAATACAGATTTCGGTAATGCCGGCAGCGATAGCCTCTTCGACCAAATATTGAATTTGGGGTTTGTTGAGAATTGAAACGAGTTCCTTGGCGTAACCTTTAACCACCGGTAAGAAACGAGTACCAC
>JAGVHP010000030.1 GCA_020056515.1 Candidatus Shapirobacteria bacterium | reverse complement strand
ATCGGCGGCTTTTTTGCGTATATAAACAGGGCTTTGCAGCGCTCGCCGCGGGGGCGGGCGCGGCGAGCGCCATCCCTGACTCGCCGGAAAATCCATTTCTGTGGCCGCTAGAAGGATCGGACTTCTGACCTTTCCAATGTGAATGGAACGCTCTACCACTGAGCCAAGCGGCCTTTGGTAGTTGGATTATACTAAAAGCTGGAGTAAACTGAAAAATATGAAATCTAATTTAATAGGCGAAAGAGGTTTTTCGATAGGGAATTTTATTCTGGAATTTGTTCAGTCAATCGTATTGGCACTGTCGGCTTTTGTGATCATTTATCTTTTCGTGGCTCAGCCAAATGAAGTTAAGGGTAATTCAATGCTACCTAATTTTGTTAATGCTGAATATCTGTTGACCGATAAACTGACCTATCAATTTTCGGAACCCAAGAGGGGTGATGTGGTGGTGTTTAAGGCACCGCCGTCAGAGCCTTGCGCTGAGGACGAGTGTGAATATATTAAAAGAATAATGGGAGTTCCGGGGGATAGGGTGAAAGTGGAGGGCGGGCAGGTTTATTTAAACGGAAAGTTATTGGATGAGAGTTTTTTGCCGGATGACTATGTTACCGAAGCCGGAGCTTTTTGTCAGGAAGGGGAAGAGGTGGAGGTGCCGGTGGGAATGTATTTGCCCTTTGGGGATAACCGTTCCCATTCCCGCGACGGACGGGAATTCGGACCAATAAAAAAAGATTTAATAGTCGGTAGGGCTTTTTTTAAGTACTGGCCGGCTTCGGCTGTCGGTTTGATTCCAATAATCAGGTTTTAATTTTCACTGTCTATGGGGGTTAGTTCTTTGTGGCAAACCTGTTGATAGAGGTCACGGAGTTGATCAAAACGTTTGTCAATAGGTCCCCGGAACTGAAAAACGACTCGGGTGTAGACATTGGTTTGAGAAATTTTGACTTTGGCGGTTTTGTCTTCAAAAACTGATTCAAAATCAGAACCAATTTTGTCCAGTCGGGATCGAAGAAATTGAGGGATGTTTTCTTTGGTAATCGGGACTTGGCCCTCTTCAATAATGTGTCGCATCCGGCGGGCAATTTCTTCGGCCCGGCGCACCGATGCTTTTTCCTTTAATACGATTTTGTAGGCTTCAATCATTAGACGGGTATCGCCAATTCCGCCCAAAGCCCGGGCATGGCCTTCGGTGATGAGCCCTGACAATAATCCGTCTTTGATAGCGTCAGGAAGAGTTAATAGTTTGAGACAATTAATGACGTAGGGAATACTTTTACTGACTTTACGGGCGATAATCGGATTATCAAGAGAAAATTCGTCCTTGAGGCGCTGGAAGGCCTTGGCCCGCTCAATCGGATTCAGGTCTTTGCGTTGGACATTTTCCACAATAGCCATTTCCAGCATTTGTTGAGGAGTGGTTTTTTTGATGATGGCCGGAACATAAGGAAGTTTGAGGGAACGGGCGGCCCGCCACCGGCGTTCACCGGCGATGATTTGGTAGCCGGCTGGGGTTTGAGCAATAATCAGGGGTTCTAAAATACCATGTTCTTTGATGGATTCGACTAGCTCGGAAAGTGATTCCTGGCTAATAATTCCCCGGGGTTGGAGTGGATTGGGTTCAAGTTGATTGGTAGGAATTTGGGTAATGTCTTTCATGTTATAAGACTAGCATGAAACATGTCGTGAAAAAAGATGACGAAGTAGATCAGTCTTAACTAAGCCTTGATGACGGAGACGAGTTTTTTGCCAAATTTGTTGAGAAATTTTACGATTCCGGGACGGATGGCGTAGATGGTGAAATCCTTACCGGCTTTGGTGCCGGCAGCGGTATGATATTTGGAGCCAACCTGACGGACAATAATCTGTCCTACAGCTACTTTTTGACCACCGGATTTTTTGAGCCCCAGACGTTGTCCGGGACGATTGGATTTTTGATTGGTTTTTCCCTGCGATTTGGTATGGGCCATGAATTAGATAAGAAGATAAATAGATAAGAAGATAATTAACCTAAATTAATTTTAGTAATTTTAATGTTGGTTAATTGGGGGCGGAAACCGATGTGTTTACGGTAGCGGGATTTGGCCCGAAATTTAGTAACATCAAGTTTTGGACCCTGATAATTTTTAACTAATTCAAAATCAACACTGGCATTTTTGACAGTGGGACTGCCCACTTCAATTTTTTTATCGTCGACAATCAGGTAAACCTCAGTGGTAGATTTTATAGCCGGGTCAAGCTTGTCGACAGTAATGATTTGGTTCTCTTCAACTTTATATTGGGTACCAGAGATTCCAATTACAGCGTATTTCATACCTGGAGAGTATAGCATATTAATACTGGATTTTAGGAAGAATAAATTATTCCCAGAGAAAAAAGTAGAGCCAGGAGTGAGGAACCGCCAACCGAGAGAAAAGGAAGAGGGATACCGGTAATCGGTAAAAGACCAATGTTCATTCCGATGTTGATTACCATTTGGATCCAAATTTGCAAAGATATGCCTAAAGTAAAAAGAAAGAGGGGGTGATTATTGGCGGGGTTAAAGGCTTTGTTGAGGAGGGTGCGAAGAAGAAGATAGTAAGCAAAAAAGATAAGGAAAACAGAGATTAATCCGAGCTCTTCGGCGGTGGCGGCAAAGATAAAATCAGTGTGTTTTTCTGGAAGAAACAACAACTGTCCCTGAGTACCCTGACGGTAGCCTTTTCCAAATAGACCACCCGAACCGATGGCAATTTGAGATTGAATTAAATTGTAACCCTGACCAAGCGGGTCATGAGTGGGATTAAGAAATGTAATAAGGCGATTTTTTTGATAATCATGAAGAATAAAACGCCAGGCGAGAGGTGAAAGAACAAGGCCGACGATAACCAGGAGGAATGATAGTTTTATAAGTTTTTTGCTGTAGAGAACAATAGGAATTAACAAAACCGCAATGGTAAAGGCACTGCCTAAGTCAGGCTGAGAGATAACAATTACTAACGGAAGAAGAAGAAAATAAGGAAGTGCCCCGGAAGCTAAAAAAAGCATTAATCCCGGCTTAACAATTTCGCTGGGTTGGAGGGAAAATGGGCCGATATCAATCCAACGTCGGGACCCGCGGGTGATATTACCCAACATGATTGGAAGTAATAAAAGGGTGCAACAAACGATAAAAACCGGCCAGCGGGAACCGGTAATCCGCTTTGGGTTAATCTGAGTACCAACAAAGAACAAAAAAAAACCGATAAGCCAAGCAAATAACTGTTTTAAAAAAGAAGACGGAGCCAGAGAACTAACCATGAGTAGGTTGATGGTAAAGAAGATAAGAAGCGAGACACCTACGGGAAAGAAGCGATTTTTAAGAAGCATCGATTTTATTGATTGTCAAAGTGTCACCCTTGATAATAGAAACAGCCAAAGTTTTACTAAGAATTTCTTTTTCAAAAGTTTGCGGCCAAGATGAGGCAACTATGGAAATTTTATCAGAAACTTGTAAACCGGCATTTTTCCGCAAAACTTGGATTTCCCGGACTAAGTCGCGGTATTCGCCTTCAACAATCAGCTCAGGAGTAAGAGTGGTGTTGAGAAAAAATTCTTTACCGACGGCAATGTTTTTAATATTAGTTTCATCAAGGATAATGTTTGATAAATCGTCATCTAATTTTTGGGTGATAGTGGTTGACATCAACGGCTGTCGAACTTTTATGCCCGATTTCTGACGTAGAGCGTGGATTTCCTGACATATCCGGCGGACTTTTTCCATGTCGGATTCCAGTGAGGTGTTGATGAGAGTTTCGTCAAAAGTAGGCCAAGACTCGAGGTGGACCGAAGTATTTAAGGGTGAGAGATTTCTAAAAATAGTTTCACTGAGAAACGGCATAAAAGGAGAAATTAGAACGGACAGTTGGCGGAAGACAAAATAGAGAAGATTGAGATTATCACTTCGGTTACGGTTTCGGCGGATATACCAAGTGGAGAGATCGGAGACAAGTTTTTGGATACTTTCAGTGGCTTTGGCGGTGTTGTAGTGGTTCAGGCTTTTACTGACTTGGGAAATGGTGCTGTGTAGGCGGGAAAGAAGCCAGCGGTCAAAAACCGCGGTAAGTTGTTCGGGGCGGAAATCGGGATTAGGTTGCCAAGATTCCAGATTGGCGTGTTGGGTAAAGAAACGGTAGGAGTTCCAAAGAATAAGAATAAAATCGCGCCTAACATCATCGGCGATTTGAAAACCGAAATTGACGTTGGAACTGGATTTTTGGAGGCAATAAAGCCAACGCATGGCATCGGCTGACATTTTAATGACCGCATCATCAAAAGGAATACCGTTTTTTTTGGTTTTGCTCATCCGCTCTCCTAATTCATCCCGGACTTCAGAGTAAGTAACCACATTTTGATAAGGGGTGGTATTTTCAAAAGTAACACTAAAAAAAAGCATGGAATAAAACCAAAGACGAACTTGTTCAGTCATTTCAGTCACCAATTCAGCCGGAAACCATTTTTGCCAATAAGATTTATCCTCAAGATAGTGGAGGGTGGAAAATGGAACTACTCCGGCATCAAGCCAACAGTCGCCAACATCAGGGATCCGGTTAACATCTTGGCTGCACTTTGGGCACTTTATTTTTATTCCATCAATCCAGGGACGGTGAAGGGAAGATAGTCCTTCAACAAGCTTGGGGTCGACGGCTAAACTCTTAAGTTCCTCAAGACTGCCGACAACTGTTAATTGGCCGCAACCACATTCGTAAAAAGGCAGAGCCAGGCCATAGAAACGTTTACGGCTAATCATCCAATCTTCCATGGAATTAAGCCAGTTTTGCATCCGTCGGCCGACAAATTTGGGATGCCAATTGACAGTGGCGGCCGCCTTTTTCATAAGTGGCCGGATTTGATCAGTATCAATATACCAGCTGTCTTCGAGGCGAAATAGGCATTTAGTATGGCATCGCCAACAGTGGGGGTAGCGGTGAGTAAATAGTTCTGTTTTAAATAAGAGATTTTGATTTTTCAGATATTCGATGACTATTGGGGCAACATCATGGGCATAGAGGCCGGAAAGGTCTCCGTAGCCAGCAGAGAAATGGCCGGTTTCGTCAAGAGGGGAAGGCATATCTGCTTTTAGTGTTTTTCCGAGCTCAAAATCTTCCTGACCACAGCCGGGAGCAACGTGGACAACACCAGTACCCTCTGTCGGATTAACTAGTTCCCAATTAGTAATGAAATGCCTGACGTTTTTCTGTGCCGGAATTTGGTAGGTTGGTTTATATTCTGACCCAAGAAGATTTTGGATATCGATGGGTTGGTAATCGGATAGTCCAAGTCTGTCAGCGGCTAAACGGGCAAGGTAAAGGATGGTGTTATTGTGTTTAGCTTTGACGTACTCGTATTTAGTGTTGATAGCCAGAAGGACATTGGCTGACAAGGTCCAGGGGGTAGTAGTCCAGGCCAAAACGTATTCATTGTCTTTGTTCTTGAGCTTGTATTTTAAATAAACGGAAGTATCGGTAATATTTTTGTAACCATCGGCTTGCTCGTGTTGGGAGAGACCGGTTTCACAGCGGGGACACCAGGTAGCGGAACTTTTTCTTTTGACAAGCCAACCTTTTTCCGAGATTACTTTTAAAAAATGCCAAATGTAAAGGTTATTTTCTTTGGAGTTGGTGTAATAGCTCCGGTTCCAATCCATAAAGTAACCCAAGCGTTGCGATTGTTGGGTTTGAAGTTGGGAGTATTTAGAAACCCGGTCGAGACAGGCGGTGGTAAATTTATCGAGGCCAAAATTTTCTATGTCTTTTTTAGAATTGAAGCCGGCATCTTTTTCAACTTCAACTTCAACCCATAGTCCCTGACAATCAAAACCGTTTTGGAAACGCTGTCTAAAGCCGGTTAAATTTTTATACCGCTGAAAGACATCTTTGATGGTCCGGCCACGGGCATGGTGAACCCCCATGGGGCCATTGGCGGTGATGGGGCCGTCAAGAAAAGAGAATGTTTTATCGGATTTATCATTTTTGTGAAGATATTTATTGACAATGTCATTTTCCTGCCACCATTTGAGGATTTCCATTTCCATCTCCGGGAAGTTGGGATTTTGAGGAAGATCTTTAAAGAAAGGCATAAGAGTATTTTAGTATAAAAAATCCCGCTAAGCGGGATTAATATGCTCCGAAAAAACCCGGAGCTAGATAATAATTATATTTTGATTAAAAAGATTCGGCATTTTCTGATTATACAATAGAATTATTGGTTTTTACGTAAAAAGGCGGGGATGTCAAATTCGTCATCGATATCAACACCTTCGGGGATAGTCTGGTCTTTTAATAGACTTTGAAATTCGGCCGATAAAGGTTTAGCCTTTTCCTCCAAAAGATCAGGTACAACAGTTGTTTTTTTATAGTTTTGGTAAGACGATTTGGAAGAATCAAAACCGGTAGCAATAACCGAAATTTTTATTTTACCACTCAAGTTTTCATCAATTGAGGCTCCAAAAATAATATTAGCATCAGGGGCGACATGAGAGGTGATAGCTTTGGCGGCTTCCTCGATCTCGGCCATAGTGATATCCGGTCCACCAGTGATGTTAATCAGAGCACCACGGGCACCATCAATATTGACTTCAATTAAAGGGGAAGAAATAGCGTCTTCGACGGCTTTCATGGCTCTGCCTTCACCTTCAGCTTCGCCAACTCCCATCAGGGCGGAGCCGGCATTACTCATAACTGATTTAATGTCGGCAAAATCGAGATTGATAAGTCCGGGAACAGTGATTAAATCAGCAATGGCCTTGGTACCTTTGTTTAATACTGAATCGGCGATTCGGAAGGCTTCAAGAAGAGTAGCTTGGGAATTGACTACTTCCAGCACTTTTTGATTAGGGATGACGATGAGGGTGTCGACAAAGAGCCGAAGGCGGGCAATACCTTCTTCAGCCCGACTCATCCGACGGGTACCTTCAAAAAGAAAAGGTTTAGTAACTACGGCGATAGTCAAGACCCCCAGTTCTTTTTTGGCAATTTCGGCAATAACCGGAGCGGCCCCGGTGCAGGTGCCTCCGCCCATACCGCCGGTGATAAAAAGCATGTCGGTGTCCTCAATGACTTCTTTTAAACGTTGCCGGGATTCTTCGGCGGCCTGTTGACCTATTTGGGGATCGCCGCCGGCACCAAGTCCTTTGGTTAATTTTTCACCAATTTGGATTTTGATGGGAGCCTTGGAATTAAGAAGGGCTTGGGAGTCGGTATTAACAGAGATAAAATCGACACCCTTAATGTTGTCTTCGGTAATCATTGAATTGATGGCATTGTTGCCACCCCCGCCGATACCGAGGACTTTTATTTTGGCAAATTGACCGGTTAATGTTTTTACTAAACCCATAGGTTAAGGTAAAAGAGGTTCTAAAAATGTTTTGATTTTTTTGAAAATTCCTAAGGGTGGAAAATTTATTTTAAACGAAGAACTTTTAGGAGCTAATCCTGAATCAGCGAAAAAGAGAAGAGTGCCAATGGCACTGCTAAAACTGGGATTGGTAATGTCGTCGACAATACCGCCCAGTTTTGGAGGTTCCCCAATTCGAATTGGTAAAGGGACAATGTCACTGGTAATTTTTTTTATTTCTAAAGTTTGGGCTCCTCCGCCGGTGAGAACTATACCGGCCGGAATTTGACTTTGAAATCCATGGGCACAAATTTCATTCCAGATAAGTCCAATAATTTCGTTTAATCGAGGTTTGATGATCCCGTTTAATGTAGTAGAAAAGGAAATTTTGTTATGGTCGCCGATTACTCCGAATTGTTCTAAATCGATTTCATCT
>JAGVHP010000024.1 GCA_020056515.1 Candidatus Shapirobacteria bacterium | reverse complement strand
TTTAGGCCAAAGTGGGTTAATGAAGGATGCCTATCTTGCCGGTGGAACTTCACTGGCCTTACGTTTAGGACATCGTATTTCAATTGATTTTGATTTCTTTTCAATGGTAAAATTTGATCCAATAAAGTTGGCTGATTTACTTAAGGATATCGGCAAATTTGAGATTGATACAGCCTCAGGTATTACATTAATCGGTCAATTCAATGAGGTGAAACTTAGCTATTTTCAATACGATTATCCAATGTTAAACCCGACTGATAATTATCGAGATGTTCAAATTGCCAGTATTGATGATGTGGTGGCAATGAAATTGGTGGCGATATCTGATCGAAATACAAAGAAAGATTTTATTGATTTGTACATGATTTGTCATCAAGGTATGGCGATGGAAACAATGTTTGAAATGTATGACAAAAAATACCAGGTGCTGGAAAAAAATAAATATACTTTGATTAAAAGCATGACCTATTTTGAAGAAGCTGACATGGACATTATGCCAAAAATGCTGGTCGATATTTCTTGGGATAAGGTCAAAAAATTTTTCATTTCCGAGTCATTACGATTAGGAAAAAAATATTTATAGTTTTAGAGCAAGGTGGCACCGAGAAAATAGGAATGAATAAATGATAAAATAAAAGGTTATTGGTTTGTTTTACCGGGGGGTGGGTTTGAATGGATAAAAAAGGAAATGAATTAACAAAGATGGCAAAGAAAATGGAGATAGATAAAAAAGAGACTTCAGCGACTAGCGCCAAGTAGTTTTAAGGTTTGTTCGCGGTCGTTCCAGGGGTAATCGGTGTTGCCGATGCAGATTGTATGTTGGTGGCCCATGCCGGTGATGTAGACAATGTCGTTTTGGGTGGCACAAGAAAGGGCAAATTTGATGGCTTGTTGGCGGTTGGGTATTTTTGTATAAAAATGGTTTTTAGAGGTGAGGTTTCGGTGTGGGTTAATAGCTAATGCCTTTCCTTGTTTGGCCCAAAATTCTATTTCGTCGCTAATTTTTTCAACACCTTCCGTGCGGGGGTCGTCGGCGGTGATGATGGTTAGGTTAGAGATGTGGGCAGATATTTCACCCATTTTTCTTCGTGATTTATCCCTAAGACCGGGGCAACCAAATACGGTAATAATTTTAGAGTTGGAGGTGGGTCTGGCGAGTAATAAATTTTCTAGGGCTATTTTTAAAGAGAATCGGTTATGAGCAAAATCAATGATCACCAAGAAGGGTTTTTTCTGGAGAATTTCCATTCTTCCCGGAGGAGAGACTATGTTTTTGAAAGTGTTGAAGATGGGTTGGTTTTTAATACCGAGGTGTTTGGCGACAGTGAGGGCGGCGAGGGCATTGTAGACGTTAAATTTGCCGATAGTGTTTAATAAATATTTATCCTTTTTGACAGTAAAAGAAATGCCGGCAGTTAATTGGACGATATCTTTGGCAGTGATGTCGGATTTTTTGTGATTGATGCTATAGGTGATAACTTTTTTATGATATTTTTTAGCAATGGTTTTCAGAAATCGACGACCTTTAAGATCATCATTATTAATGATGGCTAAACCCGATTCTTTGAGTTGTCCGATGAGCTTAGATTTGGCCAAGGCGTAGTTTTTCCAAGTATAATGATAGTCCAGGTGGTCGGAATCGATGTTGGTAAAGATGCCGATATCAAATTTAATTCCCCAAAGCCTGTTTTGATCCAGGCCGTGGGATGAAGTTTCGACGATGAGGTATTCAATCTTTTGTTTGACAGCCTGACTGATGTATTTTTGCAATTGGAGCGGATCTGGGGTAGTAACATGGAATCCAATATCAAGATTTATTTGGTCTATTTTGGCGCCAATGGTAGTAATGTATCCGGTTTTATAGGCAGTCAGAAGTAGCTGGTAGAGATAGTAGACGGTGGTGGTTTTACCTTTGGTTCCGGTAACTCCGATAATTTTGATATTTTTCGAGGGAAAGCCGTAAATAAAATTAGCAAATATGGCGGTAAGTAAGTGATAAAAGTTAATTATTGGTCTTGGAAAAAGGCGCTTAATGTTGTCCATATAATATTGCATTTATTATACAGGAGGTATAGACTCGGGCCGATGGAGGGTGATAGGGATCTAAAAAATAGGTTTGAAAGGGATTGGACAGTGCTGAATATCAACGTGACTTGGTTTTGTCCGGTTAAGTGTAAATATTGTCACATAACTTCCAAGGCTAGTCGCGAAGATCCGGTGGTATTAGATGAAAAAAAGTTGATAAAAGAGTGTAAAAAAGGGATGAAATTAGGAGTCAAAGAATATAGGTTTTCCGGAGGCGAACCTTTATTTTTGGGTGATAAATTGTTTGAATATGCGGAAGTGGTTTACAAAATAACAGACAAGAAGCCAGCGGTTTTGACTTCCGGTTTTTATATGAATGAGATTTGGTTGAAGAAAGCACGGGGAAGGTTCTCGGGGATTTATATATCGGTAGAAAATCCACTGGGGCCTCTGCAGACGGTGGTGGATTTTAATAAAATGTTGGATGTCATTAGAAATAATACCTCAAAAGAATTGCCAATAAAGTATGGGGTGACTTTGGTGACGGCGGAACATTTTAAGAACTTGGGAAAAATATTTAAGATGATGTATGGAAATGTGAACAGAGCTTTTATGCCCCAGTTAGAATACCCGTGTTTGAAAGATTTTATACCACCCGGAAAAGAAGAACTTGTGAAGATAACGAAAGAAACAAAGTTGTTGTTTAAGGAGTATGGAATTATTCCTTACTATTTTGTCAACATCATCGGCTCCCTGGCTTTTTTAAAAGATAATCTCTCCAGAGTAGTGGTGAATTTGAATCCGGATGGTAAGTATGATATAAGTCAATCGATGTTGGAGGCTTTTAAGACCAGATATAATTGGATTGACTATTCAGAGACCCGGCAGAAGGGAAGCAAAACCTGTCAAAATTGTAACTGGGTTGATTGTTGTAAACAACATGGAGTGGGTTTGATGTATGACTGGTGCGAGTTGAGGAAAGCAATTTTTACGGGAATATATGAAGGTTTAAAAAATGGTGCATGAGAATACTACTGATAATAGGAAAGAGGAAGCTGGTGGTTGAGAGTAATGTATCGGATATTTGTGGCCATGTTATGTCTTTGAAGTTTTTACACAATTTTTCAGTAAAAGTTTCAGAAAACGGTGGTGATAGTAATAGTTTGTTTTGCTTAAGGGCGGAGAGCGGTGAAAAATTTGGGGTAAAGTTTGATGAACGGAGCAAGGTATTATCTTTGAAGTTGGATTGGCAGATTTTTAACCAAACTGACGTTATTGAAAAGTTATTATTACAACTCCTGTTTCTGTCCAACCTAGAGGATGGTATTTTTCCGGTGCATGCATCGGCAGTGGCCAGAAACGGAAAGGCATATTTAATAATCGGACCAACCGGTTCGGGAAAAACCAGTTTATCGATGGCGCTTTGTGCCAGGAAAGGGTTTAATTGGATTGCAGATGATGAGGTTGGATTAATGATTAAAAAAGACGGTGTTTTTATTTCTCAAGCTGATGACCTTTTAAGTTTTAGAAAGTTACCGTTTAGTATTTTGAGCGGCCATATCTCCATTGCCGCTGCAGATAAGATTCGCTCTAGATTTACAAATATAGAGAATCCTTGGGTAAAGACAAGGCCACCGTTGAGGTGTGGAGATTTGGGGTTAAAAAAACCAAAGTTACCAATCAAAATGGAAAGTTTCTTTTTTTCGACAATAGTGGATTCATATCATTATTGTGATAAAGCTCCAAAAAGCCAGGCAGCGGTAGTGGTGTATAACGAATTTGCAAAATCAATAGGCGGTATCGGTTCTTATGTTTTGAATAATTTTGGAGAAATAGCCAGTCAGCCGGTTGTTTTAGGGACTAGCAGGTGGAATGAAATCGGTAGTTTTGTCAACCGAACGGTAAATGTTTGTCAATCTTATATGGTTCAAGGTTCACTTGAGCAGATATTGTCAGATATAACCTCAATAATTTTAGACAATAATGATCAAAGGTGAGCTGTTAATTATTGCCAGTAAATTTCCGGCAGTTGGTGAGGTAAAAACTAGATTAGCACAATCTGTCGAGCCAGAACAGGCGGCGGCAGTTGGCAGAGCGATTTTGGAAGATTTAGCAGAGAATCATCGCGGTCAACCATCATATCGTTTGGTGATTGAAACGGATAAAAAAGAGAGGGTTGAGGATTTTAAGACAATGATAAAAGGAGTAGAAGTTCACGCAGGTATGGGAAAAGACCTGCGCGGAGTTGACTCTAAAACTTATGAGATTTTTAAGCTTTATTTGAGTGGCAATGATAAGGTGATAATGATCTCCTCGGATACTCCGATGATAGATACAGAATTAATAGTTAATGCTTTTAGACTAATGGATTCTGTTGATGTGGTATTGGGACCGGATGGAGGCGGTGGATATTACTTAATTGGGATGTCGAAACCGTATGATTTTTTTACTTCCCTATCGGGTGGAAGAGGGCCATATTTTGATGGGACATTGAAATTGGCCGAAAAGGCAGGATTAAGATGTGGTTTAACCGAAACATTGACAGATATTGATTATGTGGATGATATTAAAAGGCTGGATTTAGATAGGTTGGAGGGTGGTTGGCCTAGGACAGCTAAAATTTGTAGACACTTGAAAGCAAGGTGGCACCAAGGAAATGAATACATATTTAGTGCGTATAAGAAAAATTAGGTT
>JAGVHP010000009.1 GCA_020056515.1 Candidatus Shapirobacteria bacterium | reverse complement strand
TCGGGGAGAAAAATCACGTCTAAGATTTAAGGTTTTGATAATCTTTTCCTTTGGATAATTGTGTAAAACCCAACTAGCACTAGCTAAATCACCTTTGTCTAATAGTCGGTTGATAACATACTGATAATCGTTTTCAAAATCGATTTTGTTGACATCAACATCCCAAAAATATCGGTGAAGATAATCAGGAATTTTTGGTACTTTCTTCACCCCTTATTTTACCATTTCTTTATCCTTACTTTCTTACCGCCACCTTGCTTTCAAAGGTCCAGGAATTGGACCCAAGATCCCCTCCGCTTACTCCCAACGAAAACTTAAACTTGACCAAATCATAAATACTTTCTCCCCGCTGCTTTAGACTCCAAACTAACCAAAATATGTCGCCAAAGCGAACCGATACTGTTCCAGAAATAACCTCTTGAGGTGATATAAGTTATTAGTTTCATAAAACAAAATCATCGCCTGTTTATACTCATTTTCATCCACACTTCGGTAAGAAAGAGGAAAGTAATCGTAGGCCATTAAAATAGCGTTGGCAAACATTCTGGCAGTTCTCTTATTCCCACCGGAAAAGGGCTGTAAATAAGCAATCATTGAATTCACCACCAACGCCTTCTCCAGAGGATAGTTCGCTCTATTAACAGTCTCGAGCAGTTTCCCCAGCATTTCCCGAATCTGCCACTCATTATCCAGAGGTCGATATCGGGTCCCTGTTATTCCCACCGCATTTTTTCTGATCCCCCCACCAATATCTAAACCACCAACTAATACATTATGCAATTCCAATAAGGTGTTTAGCTTTACGATTTTAAAATCACCGGTATTGTCTAAAATCAGCTTAAAAGCCTCTTTGTGATTCAATATCATCCGAGTCTCTTGTCGACTTCGACCGCTTGCCTCTCTCTGCTCTTTTATTAGCGCTTCAGTTTCCAGCAGAGTATAAGTATTTCCCTCAATTTTTGATGACTTCCATGAAAGCTCGATTAAAAATCTCTCCAGCTCCCTCACCATTATTGTCCTGTCTAGATTTTTCTTGGTTTGGCTAAATGACCTAAAAACACTTCCCAGTCCCTGCTTTTCATCAGCATTAAACAAGCCTGTTAATTTTTTAAAGATATCTGATTGAAAAGATGTTTTTACTCCCAACCGATCGTCGGGTTCCTGTTGAAAATATAAGCCCAAATCAATGATATGCAGTAAGGGGTGGCCCACCGGTTGATATCTCCAACTTGGCCCCGTGCCTGTACTCCCAATTAATCTTTGTGATGACAAAATTTTCAAATCACGTGCTAATGTTGCCTTCGATACCGGATAAATGTTCTTTAGGGCCAGGGAAATAGCCTGTCTCGACATATTTCCTTCCTGCGACACGATATTTAATATAATCTTCTGCCTCTGATTCAGATCGACCGTCTCATTCATATATTATAATCGTCTCATAATGAGACGATTAATACAACTATCATTTTCTCACCGCCACTTTGCTTTCAAATGTCCAGGAATTACTTCCGAGATCCCCGCCGCTTACCCCCAATGAAAACTTAAATTTAACCAGTGATATTTCAGTTGAGGGTAGGGTAGTACAGTTAATAAATTCAGCGCAATTGACAATTATTACCCCTTCATTCAACAAATTATAATTTCCGTGAGCCGATTCCGAAGCAATTTTATTACCGGCATAATCACAAATCAATTTTGTTTGACCGCCGTCACCGGTTTCAAAAGTCATCGCCGTCTCACCAACACCGGTACCGCAGTTTATTGACCCCGCCACCTCCAGTAAATTCATTTTTAGTCGTTCTGTCACCGCCGCTGCCGCCGCTTGAACCGTCTTACTGACTTCCGCCCCTCTCTTGGCCTTCAAAAAACCAGTCAACACCCCCCCCGCCGACACTATCAGTAACCCTGTTATCCCCACCACCACCAATGTTTCTATCAAGGTAAAACCTCTTTTCATTATTGTTTACTAAAAAATCTATTTAAATATATACTCTGTGGGCTACGTCCGGAAAATCCCACCTCTATCACCACTTCGGCGCAATCAGTTTTTCCCACCCCACAGCCATTAATGGTGATATTAGTCATCCCGATGTCGTAAACATAGCCGCCATATCCACTCCGGGTGTTGTTGGCGCTGCTGTTTAGTTTCCAGAAATTTTCAGTATCGTTTTGGGCTTGCGATATTAGTTCCTCCATCACCACCGTCCCCAATTCGGTGGCCTTTCTTCGATCAAAACTATTTTTGTTACTACTCAACGTCATCAAAATCAACACTGCCACCCCGGACATTATCAGTCCGATAATTCCGATAGCAAACACCCCCTCCATAATTCCTTGTCCCTTATTCTGCCACATAGACTCCTGATGTAATTGATCCCAAAGCACTAATTGATAAAATGTCGCGGCCAACTGTTTCTTTCGTTGACCTAATTATTACTGTGGCCGTATCGCCGGCTCCATACAAAAATCCACTGGTGTTTGTCGCCAGCTGACCGCTGCCTCCCCAGTAATACAACACCGACGGATTCAAACTTATCCCAATTCCGGTGTTGGCTAATTTCTGATTAAAATAAGTCGTCCCCACTCCGTTTATCCCGGCTACTAAGTTGTCACCCACCACCCTAACTTCAACATAGGTTAAATTCTCACTGCTTCCCACCGGTGACTGCCTGGCCTTGGCATAATTTTGAGCCAACCGTAAATTGGAAATAGTTTCTTCCCTCACCGATTCCAATCTTTGCCGGCTGTTAAAGCGGTTAAGATATACCATTCCCATTCCCATCACCACCGCCCCAACCGTTATCACCACCATTAACTCGATAAAAGTAAAAGCGTTTCTTGGAAATTTGTAATTCGTAATTCGTAATTGATAATTGATAATTATTTATGGATTTGTCACCCGATAGTTGTACCCCGATCCATAACTCCCATTCGTCGACCCTAAATCTTCCATTTTGGCATCCAGGGTAAAAGTATACTGTCCCCCGGCGACCGCATAACGATAACTCCCGCTCTTGGGGTCAGTCGGTAAAATCTGAATATAACCAGGCACCAGTCCCACCGGTTCTTCGGCAGAGGCGGAAGGATAAGTTGTCCCCACTTGCCTTACCATTTCTAGTGCAATTCTTAATTTTTCCAAATCAGCCTGTCGGCGATTATCCCGAGCTTTTTTATTGGCTCCGGTAAAACTAACCATTCCTACCACCGAAATTACCGCAATTATGGTTACCACCACAATCAATTCCACCAAAGAAAACCCTTTATTTTTAATTTTAATTTCTTTCTTAATTCTTAATTCGTAATTTTGAATCATTTGAAATCCTGTGGACATAATTCGTAATTAACTTTATTGTTGGCTTTTAGCGCAAAAATAAATGCCACTAGCAGCGAAAGTACAATTATTTGCCGATGAATTACCTAAACTAGCATTCTCCACCGCCGCGCAAACGCAATAAGTGGTGGCAATGTTGTAAGCATAGGCCGTCCACCCCACTCCTTTCGGGTCAGCTGGCCAAAGTTGCATCACCCCTCCTGTTACAAAAGCCCCAATTGTTGATGGATATACATAATTATTTTGAGAATAGTACTGCTCGGCTGCTTTTTGAATCGCACTTATATCTTCAATCCGCCGGCTGTCTCTGGCTTTTTTTGAAGCCGTTGAATAAGACATCGAGGCAACTGCCACCATAATGGCAATAATCGAAATACTAACCAGCAGCTCAAATAATGTAAACCCAAAATTCTTTTTAATTCGTAATTCGTAATTCATAATTCGTAATTAATAACTAATTTGCACAGACAACAAATAATTTATCAGTTGTTTGACCCAATCCACACACCAGCCCGGTTCCTACCCCGCATTTCCTTTGTGAATTAACGTCATCATCACCTACCCCTGATTCCAGTCTTAAACACAAATTAAAACCATCGCCGCCATTACTTTGCTCATAGGTATAGGTATAACCCAAATTTAAAATTGATGGCATATAAACGGTCATTCCCGCATCAAACATGCCTCCGGCCGGGGTTGGATAGGCCTGTTTATCGTTGTAATACATTCGCAAAGAATTTTTAATGGCATTCATATCACTGACTCTTTGAGCATCCCGAGCCCTTTCCCGAGCCCCCATAAAATTTGGTAATGTTATCGCCGAAATCACCGCAATAATACTAATTACCACTAATAATTCAACTAAACTAAAACCACTTTTTTTATTGTAAATCACCAATTGTGTTTAAACTGGTATTTGGGGACACGTAAGAAAAACAATATTTATCCCCGGCATTACCGCAGCTATAAACTCCCACCTCCCCGCTCATATGACATTCGCTATCCGTCGTATTTTCCAACATGGTAAACAAGGCGTATTTTTTTGGAGTCGTAATATCATCAACTTTATAACAATATGGCGGTGCTCCGATTTTATTTTCCCTTGGTAGTACCTTCATATAAATATAATCTCCGTCAATAAGCTCTCCACCCCACTCTAGAGCCGCCCCTCCAATCATAATTTCTCCGGGACCACTCGCTGCCGGAAACTTACCATAATCAGCAAAATACATTTGCAATGCCTTTGACACACTGTTTAAATCAGACTTTCTGGCTACATCAGCCGCTTTTTTCTTGGCGGTTTGGAATTGAGTTACCGTAATTGTTACCAAAATCATCATAATTGCCACCACGATCAATAGTTCTACTAAAGTAAAGCCTTTTTTCACTACTTAAATCTACCACAAAAAATCTTTAGTTACACCCTCTCCCGCAACATTCCATCCGACATTTATCCTGGCACAGCCCCAGATAACAATTCGGCCCGACACAACTACCAATCGAATTACATAAGCCAATGTCCGGTCTATAATAACAACCGCCATAGGCCACACATTCCGGATCCATTCGGACATCGTTCCAAACCACGTTTGGGCTGGAAACTCCGAAATTGGCCGTAGCTGATGTGGCCGAACCCCCCAATGTCCAATATTCCCAACCGTCTCCTTGATTCCAACCAATGGGGATTCCCGCGTCACTCTTATTTTCTAATCTAGTTAATATTTTAAACCACCTCGAACAATCATTTAGCCCAAATGCATCTATGGCAATCTGATAAGGAGAACCGTTGGGGTCACATGGCCAGGACGGTAACCACGGCTTAAACACTCCCGTACTGCAATTTGTCGCCAGCATTAAGTTGGCCACTACTGTCGGCGACGGATAACAGCCCTTATCGTTGTAATAATCTTCAAAAGCCACCTTAATTCTACCAATATCCTTTTTTCTTCGGGCATCTCTGGCCTTATTAAATATCCCCACCGAATTAAAAATACCCACCATCATCGTCACCATAAACAACAGTATTGCCATTACAATTATAAGCTCCACCAAAGTAAAACCCTTCTTTTTCATTTAATTAAATTTACCATATTAATTATTTTCTCACCCCACGCCCAAGCTACCCCCGTTCCCAAAATCAAAAATGGTCCGAACGGAATTGGATCGGTTCTTTTAACTTTTTTTAACACTAATAATATTACCGACATTAAAGCTCCAACCACAAAAGCCAAATATCCGG
>JAGVHP010000018.1 GCA_020056515.1 Candidatus Shapirobacteria bacterium | reverse complement strand
CAATAAAAGCTATGGTTAAAATCTTGCCGAATAAAACAAGGGTTTGGGTGTTAACTCTAGGTGGTGGAGGGTGATTTAGGGAGGTTGCCGGAGATGGTACGGTTGCCGACGATTTGTTCGGGGGTTTTGGGTAGTTCGGGTTCAGGGAGAGCTTCGAGGACTTCCGGTGGAGCGGCTTCAACGGGAGTGAGAGAGCTGAGGTAAAAATTATCCACAAAGAGACCATGTTGGGTGAGAGAGTCGCGCAATTCCTGTTTAACTTCATCCTCAATGTGGCTACGATCGGTAGACAGAGACATATTGAGGGAATGGTTGGTGATAACTTTACGGATCCGGCTACGGGTGACGGGTCGGACTACTTTAGACACAAAGTTCTCCCCAACATTTTGCCAGATTTCCGGTAATCTTTCAGTATCAAGCTTGATTAAGACAGTGGCTTCGACAACGACAAATTTATTATCAGAGGTAACAGCATGAATAACTTCGTCGCCCATGATTTCCTTATTATCTTTGAGGGTGACGTCTTTGCTGATGGTGTATTCAATCAACTGGGCATTAAAGAGTTTAACCCGATGAATTATAGGAAGTTTCAGGTGCATGCCGGGATACCAAACATTTTTGAGAACTCCGCGGAAAATATCGTAAATACAACCGACATGGCCCGGAGGAACGGTAACAATAAAACCGCCGACAACTTCATCAACAAAGAGGGAAACAAGCAGGTTATCGATTGATGCCATAAGTAGTCTAAATTATAGCAGAAAAACCAGAGGCGATATCTGACAATACGGCCTGAGGATCGTCGCTTAAAACAAAGGCGCTGGATAACATAACAGCTTTCGCCCCCATTTTTAAGCTAATCTTAACATCTTCTCGGTTTTTTACACCGGCACCGACAATTAAGGAAAGGCCTTGACATAAAGTGGCCAGTTTTTGAATACTATGGGGGTTTTTGGTGGCGACTGATTCAGTTTCGCTAGCTATTAACTCGGGTGGTTCAAGTAAAACATAGTCTGGCTTGGCTTTGATTACCCACTTCTCGGCCTGATTTGGCGATTTGACACAACAACAAAGAGTAAAACCGGGAGGTTTATTTTTTATGATTTTTAAAACCGTTCCCTTGGGAACGGAGTGTTCGGAGTGGTTTAAGAGACTACCTTTTATGTCTAAAGCGAAAGCTTGTTTGGCGGAAATAAAACCGGAGTGTTTACCGTCAGAATATTCGTCAATATTTTGGAGCCAAACTTCAACCCCGGTTTCCCGGGAAATCCTTAAGGCGTCCAAGGCAGAGGCAGTCACGATGGTTCTTATTTTATATTTATCACCAACCTCTTTAACAATTTTAGCTAGTCTGACAGCACTATTACCAAAGGTTTCGGAGTAGATTTTGAAATTAACCAGAATCATTTCAGCTTATATTTTTGGATAACCTGGTTGATCCCGGAACGAAGATCGGTCATGATAGTAGAGGGGTCAGCATTCTTGAGGGCGATGGAATTAATGGCATCGGCAAAATATTTAGAAAGTTCGGTATTGAGTCCGGCGTCGAAAGTCCGGGAAGATAAAAGTCCTGATTCGGCGTTATTGGCAACAGAAATAAAAGGTTTTATTTTAGGATTACCGGAAAGACCATTTCCCATACTGATACGGGGATAGATTTCACCAAAAGAACGGGTCTGGGAGGCGGCGGTGAACATTTTTTCGAGGGCCTCTTTGGTGGATAAATATTCCAAAAACTTCCAAGCTTCTTTTTGATGATTGCTTTTGTTATTAACTCCCTCAACCCAATAAGAAGCCCAGTGAATATTGGTCATCTCAACATCAGAGCTGGGGGCAGAACTGTTTGGGGACGAGAGAACGGGCAGTTGAGGAATAGTGGTGACAGCAAAATTGAGGGATGGGTTTAACTCCTCGATGTTGAAAATCCGCCAGGAAGGGGCAAAATAGAAAGCAAGTTTACCCTCGGCAAAAGCTTGGGTGGAAGGGGGCATAGATTCATCCCAAGTTTTGTATTTGGTGGCAAAATCAGCGTAGTAGGAAAGAACACCCTCTACATTTTCATTGTTTTTGGAATCATCTTTGGTAAAGTCGGCACCATTTTGCTTGAGAATAATACCGACGATGTCGTTCCAGTGATCAACATTGTCAGTTAGCCCCATGGCGACACCGGCGATTTTTAGCCGACCGTTGTTATCAAAAACAGTTAGGTTACCACTAATGGTTTGGAGGTCCCACCAAGTTTTGGGGAGGGAGGCTTGGGATTTTTCAATTAAATCCTTATTGTAAAACAAGCTGAGGCCGTCGTACATCAGAGGAACAGCCAGATAGCGGCTGTTTACCTTTAGGTCGTTTTTGTAAACGGTATAATAGTCAGCATCAAGTCCAATGGATTTGGCGGTAGTGTCGGGAACCGGAGACAAAGAATCGGTAAACATGGGTAGCCAAGAGGAGTGAAGACGGAAAATATCAGGGACTTCGTCGACGGCAGGATCTTTGGTTAAACGACCCGACAAACGGGAACGGTAATCGTTTTTCTGTTGGGTTTTGTAATTGATCTTGATATCGGGATTTTTGGCTTCAAAATCGGCAATAACACCCTCGAGAAGTGGACGATCTTCCCAAAGTCCCCAATAGTTGAGAGTGATCACCTTCCCCGGTTTTCCGGAAAGGGCCGGAATTAACACTTTTATAACAACAAAAAGAAGTAGGGCAACCAAAATAATAATGGTTAAGGGAACAACAAAAATAGGTAACGATTTTTTACGAGGGGGCGGTTGAGACGAGGAAAAACCGGTAGTTGGCGGGTCCGCCGACGGCGGTGCAGTCTTGGCGGGTAAAGGTGGAACGGAATCGAGAGAACTTTGGCGCGGGGGAAGCGGGGAAGAAATATTCTGGTAGTCCATTGTTTAATTATAGTATATTAGAGTCATGAGAATTAAGGTGTTTACCGATGGGGGCGCTCGGGGAAATCCGGGAATAGCCGGATATGGGGTAATAATAAAAGATGAAAAAGGAAGAAAAATATATGAGGAAAGTAAATTTTTGGGAGTAAAAACAAATAATGAAGCAGAGTATTTGGGTCTGATTGCCGCCTTAACCTGGATAAAAAACCAAAGTAACCCGGAGGTTGAATTATATTCCGATTCGGAACTGTTGGTCAGACAAATGAGAGGTGAATATAAAGTTAAGGCGACAAATTTGAAAAACCTCTGGTTAACTGCAAAAAATTTATCCAAGTCAATTAAAATTAAATTTATAGAGATTGGTCGAGAGTTAAATTTTGAGGCCGATGAGTTAGCTAACTTGGCGATGGATAGAGAAAGATGAGAAAAAGAAAAACATTGGTGGGTCTTATTATTGCAGTTTCAATTTTAGGAACAATACTGTTTCTACCGCTAGCTTTGGCTTTTGGAAAAAGCGGGTGGGACACTAAGGTGTTGGGAAAAGATTTTTCGATGCTATCAAAGAAAGAGATCCTGGAAAGGTTGGATGGAGATTTTCCGATTTTGGGGACAATAAAACTAAACGAAAAGATGACCGATAATAGCCGATTATTTAGCATTGAATTGTCGTCAATCTCGGCGGAAATTGATAAAGAGAGAATGATATCAACCCTACTTTACCGAAGAATAAACCAAGGATTGTTTAAATATATGGGTGCTTTTTTTCAAGAGCGGGATTTTGAGCTAGAAATAAAACTGGACGATTCGAAATTGGATAAAGAGATAGACAGAATAGTGTCACAAATTGAAAAACCATTTATCCCATCAGAGCTTCTGGTGGAAAAAGGAGAAATAAAAGTCAAGGATGGGCAATTAGGGAAAAGAGTGGATATAAATATATTAAAAGAAGATATTTTAAAAACGATTACCGGATACAATCTTGATAACCGGGTGGAAATTCCGGTAGAGATAATTGGTTTTTTACCCGGAGCGGAGATAAAAACCGAGGTAATAGAAAAAGCTTCCAGACTGATAAATAAAAAGGTTATTTTGACTTGGGAGGAAGAAAAAAGTGTGGTGGAAAAAGCAGAGATAATTAACTGGATTGGATTTGGAGATGGGTGCAACTTGAATAAAATTTCCGGATTTGTGGAAATTTTTGGTAATAGCATCAAACGGGAACCGAGAGAGGCGGTATTTAAATTTGAAAACGGGAAGGTGGTGGAGTTTGAGGCTTCGAAAGAGGGGTTTTTTATTGATGAGAATAAACTAACTGAAACGATTTGCCAGGGTCTAGTTGGATGGATCGATGGCGAGACAAAAGAGGTGGTGTTGGAGCTGCCACTTATTAGAGTCGAGCCTAAAATAAAAACCGAAACAGTAAATGACCTGGGAATAAAAGAACTTTTAGGAAAAGGGGTTTCGAGTTTCCGCCATAGTAGTTTGATCCGAAACTTTAATGTGGAGAAAGGGGCTTCGATTGTGAACCGGATTTTGGTGGCACCAAATGAGACTTTTTCTTTTTTGAAAGCTTTGGGGGAGGTAACACTGGATAACGGGTACAAAAAGGCATATGTAATTAAGAAAGGTAAAACTGAATTAGATGTAGGCGGAGGAATTTGTCAGGTATCAACTACATTTTTTCGGGCGCTTTTAGACGCAGGTTTGGATATTACCAGTCGAACCGCCCATGCTTACCGGGTGTCTTATTACGAGGAAGACAGCCGGCCGGGTTTTGATGCAACAGTGTTTATTCCGTCACCCGACCTTAAATTCATCAACGATACCGGTCACCACCTTCTGATTCAGAGCATTTATGACGGAAAAAATAAAAGATTGACTTACGAAATATACGGCACCAGTGATGGGAGAAAAGTAGAAATCAGTAACTACCGGCAATGGGATGCTCAACCGGCACCGCCGGATGTGTGGATTGATGATCCGACACTGGAACCGGGAAAGGTGGTTAAGGATGAGAGTAAAGTACCGGGGCTAAAGGCCTCGTTTGAATGGAAGGTAACCAAGGGGGAGGAAGTGCTGCATCAAAAAACTTTTACCAGTGCTTACGTCCCTTGGGCGGCGGTTTATCGAAGAGGACCGGCACAGTAATAGATTATTTTTTGACGGTCAGGTCGTAGGTATTTTCCAAAAGAGAGATGACAGTCATGGGACCGACGCCACCGAAGGTGGGGGTAATATAAGAGGCTTTGGCAGAGACTCCGGCGAAATCAATATCGCCACCGCCAATATCAATGGCCACGATCCCCTCTTTGACCATGGGGGCAGTAATTAGATTCTTAACACCGGTGGCAGAAATCAGAATATCAGATGTCAGAGTGGTAGATCCCAGATCGGAAGTAAATTCGTTGCAAAGTGTTACTTTACCGCCGAGTTTTTCAAATTCCTTTTTGAGAGGTTGACCGATTAGAAGGCTGTCGTTGACAATAATAATGTTTTTATTTGACGGTAGGATTTTATATTCTGTCAAAAGCCGAACAATGCCTCTGTCAACAGCCGGAACAATACCCGATGTGGGATTCAGGCCATCGGCGTCTTTACTTGGATCAATTGAGTTAACAATTAAATTGTTATCATAGTTTTCCGGAAGCGGTAATTGGACAAAAAAACCGGTGACAGAAGAGTCGAAGTTGAGGGAATCTATCAGTGAAAAGATGGTGGCGGGGGGTTCACTGACAGAAAAATGATGAAGTCGGCCGCCAATGCCAATGCTTTCAGCTTTGGCCTGTTTTAGAGAGACATATTTTAAAGATGCCGGAGAGTCACCGATCAGAATAATGTCGAGATTGATGGTAGATCTTAGATGGTAGATCTTGGATTTTAGGTCAGAAAGAATTTTTTCGGATAGAGTTTTGCCGTCAAGAAGAATCATAGTTTAGTCAACACTTCAGAGCCGGAATCGGTAACTAAGATGGTGTGTTCAAATTGACAGGAGAGGGCACCATCGGTGGTCCGAACTGTCCAGCCGTCGACAGGATCAATATTAACCCGCCAATTCGGAGAGGTGTTGATCATTGGTTCGACAGTGAATATCATACCCGGTTTAAGCAAAATATGATTTTGGGGGGAATTAAAATGGAAAACAAAAGGATCTTCGTGAAATTTGAGACCAACACCGTGGCCACCCAGCTCCCGAACCGGGGAAAAGCTAAAAGGGGTAATAAAATCTTCAATTACTTTGCCGACACTTTCATTTAAATATTTATTGGGTTCGATGGCGGTAATGGCCAAATTTAAGGCTTGCTGGGTCCGGTTAATTAAGTTTTGAGCAGTAGGAGTGATTTTACCGACAGGAAAGGTGGCGGAGATATCGCCAAAATAACCATCAAGAATAGTGGTGATATCAAGATTGATAATGTCACCTTCTTTTAAAATTTCATTGGTTGAAGGAATGCCGTGACAGACAACACAGTTTAATGAAGTACAGATACTTTTAGGAAAACCACCGTAATTTAGGGGGGCAGGAATGGCGTGGTGGTTGGTAATGAACTGATGGGCTAGGGTATTTAATTTTTCGGTACAAATTCCGGGTTGAATAAATTTGGAGAGATACTCAAGAGTAGCAGCGGCTAATTTTGACGATTTCCTAATCCCTTGGATTTGTGGGGGGGTTTTGATGATGATCACGCCTGATTATAGCGCATTGATATAATCACCTATGAAACGAAGCGATGACAGTTGGCAAAAAGTAGGAGGGTGGTATGACAAAATTGTGGGAGAGAAGGGGCATTATTACCATCAAAAAATAATCCTGCCAAACAGTTTAAGGTTGTTACAATTAAAAAAGGGAGAACGGCTGGTTGATATTGGTTGCGGACAGGGGGTGTTGGCCAGAAATATTCCGGTTGAGGTGGATTATTTGGGAATTGATTTGACAAAATCTTTGATTGAAAGAGCCCAAAAACAAAACGGAAATCCCCGCCATCATTACCTAACAGCCGATGCGTCAAAAGAGATTAAGCTGGGAATGGTTAATAAGGTGGCAATAATTTTGTCGTTGCAAAATATCAAAAAACCATTCGGGGTGATAAGAAATTGTCAAAATTGGTTAAAGATCGGCGGGAAAATCTTAATTGTGTTGAATCATCCGTCTTTTAGGATCCCCAAACATGCCGATTGGATAGAAAGAGAGGGCAGGCAGTGGCGGATAGTGGATCGCTATATGCAACCATTGGAAATTCCAATCGAAAGCAGCCCATTTAATAAAAGAAACAACCAAATTAGTTGGAGTTTTCACCATCCCCTGTCTTTTTATAGTGAAATACTTTCAGATAATGGGTTTTTGATTGAGACAATTGAAGAGTGGGTGTCGGATAAAAAATCAACCGGAAGCAGGGCGATAATGGAGGACGAAGCCAGAAATGAAATACCTTTATTTATGGCGATAGTGGCAAAAAAAAGTTAAAATAGATTATGAATCGGAATTGGTGGTGGTGGTCGATTATCATAGTAGTATTAATTAGTTTGGGGGCGGGCGTAATAATAGATGTCAACATCCAAAATAAACAGTTTGCCGACTGTAAACAGGCACGAATCCGGGCTTTCCCACCGGAATTCTTTGTTTGGGAAGGAATGCTAAAACTTAACAGTGCCGGGCTTTATCAACCAAAGTGTCTATGAGTGAAGGAATAAAAAAGTGGGGTGATCCAATGAGTTTGGAGGAATTGGAAGAGGCTATACCACGACTAAATAGGATAAGTTTTACCAAGGGCGGTACACCACTAGGATTGGTGGTGGAGGGAATTGATAAATTGGAAGGAGCGGGTAGACTGACTACGAAAAAAGCAGATGCTGAAAGAAAAAGACTAAGAAAATTAGCCGGGCAGGGATAAATGTTTATTGAATGATTTGCGGTTGGGAATTGTATTTGATTTCTATGGGGAATAACTTCAGGTCTTCGATTTTGGTTTTTGATAAAGTCAGGGCAGCGATTTGGGAGTGGGAGGTGGCGGCAGACCAGGACTGATCGAAAATAAAATTGCCAAAGGAATAAAAAATTGGTTTATCCTGATAAATTTCGTAACCCTGCCAAACGTGAGGATGATGGCCATGAATTATGTCGGCGCCGGCATCAACTACCTGTCGGGATAGAATTTGGCGCCATTTTTCAGGTTCAGGTAGATACTCGTTTCCCCAATGAAGAGAAACAATTAACCAGTCGACGGTTGGAGAGTATTTCTTTACTAGGGTAATGATATCTTGAGGATCGAGTTTTGGATAAGTGATAAAATCGAAACCCAAAAAACCCAGGGTGATCCCGTTTACTTTTTTGATTAAAAAATTATCGTAAAAATTAGGTATGTCGGCTAAATACGACTTAGTCTGGGCCAAACCGGAAGCACCGTAATTGAGAATGTGATTGTTATTGAGATTGAAAACGAATTTATTATCAGCCAGGTGTGGTAGAAAGCGCCGGTCACCGCAAAAGGTAAAGGTTCCGGTCTTGCCCTCGGGGCAAGGGTCAATTACCGGGCTTTCCAGATTAGCTAAGTTAAAATCGTGGGAGCGAAGCCATAGGGAAAGGTCGGAAAAACTCCAGGAAAAATCACTCTTAGCCCTAGCAATAGCGGTGATGTATCGACCGAGACCAAGGTCGCCGACTAATCCGAGAGTAACTTGAGAAATGGGCACGGGGGTGGGAGTGGGAGAAATATAAGGAACGAGGACAGGGGAAGTTTTGGGAGAGAAAATAAAATATAATAAAGGAGT
>JAGVHP010000061.1 GCA_020056515.1 Candidatus Shapirobacteria bacterium | reverse complement strand
AGTAACAACGGCAGTGAGTTCCAAATAATAGGACCGAGACGGTAATAGAATAAAAATAATTCTGGCGATGAATTTACGCCAGAGAACAGGTCCTTTTATTAATTCGGAAAACAATTCACGGTTGGGCAAGATCTCGGAGGGGATTATTTTTACAAAGTGAGCGTTGGAGTTTTTAATAAGTTTTTTTAGACTTTGAGGAGTATAGGTGCGAAGATGGGAACGATCCTGATAGTGCTGATAAACCACTCCCCTACTTTTCAAAGTATTGGGACAAGTTTGGGGGACGGTAATAATAACTCTGGGAGAGACCCGGAGAGCCTCAGCTAAAATTTTTGAGTCGTTTTGATTATGTTCCAGGACATTGTTTAAAAAAGCGGTATCAAAACTATTGTCGGGAAATGGTAATTTGGAGGCCCGGGCTTTGATTATATTTTTGTTTCCATATGTGTGCCTATCAATTCCGGTAACCTGAAAGGAAAAATGGGAGAGGTAATTAATTAGGTGTCCCGGACCGCAGCCGATGTCAAGGATTTTTTCACCATTTATTTGAGACTTAAGAAAATCTAGGCGGGTATTGGGAATAACACAGTCTGGTCCCCAACCGAAACGATTAGATTTTTTGATAGACATTTAGAGTTTCTTTGGCGGTTTTTAACCAAGAAAAAGGAGCTGATTGAAGGAGAGCTTTTTTTGACAGTCGGGATCGAAGGGTAGCCGAATTGACTAGTTTTTCTATACCTTTGGTAATAGATTCGACGGACTCTGGATCAACCAGCAGGGCTCCCCGACCGGCGATTTCAGGAAGACTGGAGACGTTGCTGGTCAAAACAGGGACTCCAACCTTCATTGACTTTAAGAGAGGCAAACCAAATCCCTCATAAAGTGATGGATAAGCCAGAAACAAAGCTGAGGCATGGAGAGCCACCAAATCTTTTTCAGGAATAAAACCGAGAACTTTGATCCAGGGATTGGAGCTAGAAGGAATATCCTTTCCCCAACCGTATTTACCGGTTATGGCCAAGATTACTTGGGAGTGGGGGTAATGTTGGCGAAAGACGGTAAAAGCTTCGATTAGACGCGGTAAATTTTTTCTGGGTTCGCGGGTGCTTTGAGTCAAAATAAATTTATCCAATCCATAAAGACTATTAATTTGCATCTTCTTTTTTTCCTGAAGACTCTGGGGAAGTTTTATAAAATCAGCATATTTATCTTCGGCAGCTTCATAAACAACCGAGGTGTGATTGGGGGGAATTTGGGGAAAAAGACGCAGCAGATCTTCTTGAGAATTTTCTGAAACACAAATGAAATGTCGACATTCCCGGAGAGCCCAATAAAATTTTCTTTTGAAAGTACCAATGGTTTTGGGGTGTTGATTTTCGGGGTACAGAAAGGGAACTAAATCATGAACGGTGGTTACCGTCTTGGCCTTAATAGTAGGTGGTTGGGTCCAATCCCAGGTATGAAAAATGTCGCATTTGCCAATAAAGAATTCAATGGGCAAGAGATGAAGTCGGTTCCAAAAGAAATCAAGTAGGGTAGGTGGAAGTTTGAATGAAAATAGCTTAACGTTGGGGTATTTTGCGAGTTTAACCAGAACTTCCGGTACCGGCCGACGAAATGAAGAAAAAAATAACTTATAAGTATTGAGGCGATCAAATCTAACTAAGTTTTTAACCAAGTTGAGGGTGTAATCACTAACCCCAGTTTCGTAAATGATGGCAGAAACGTCAATGCCGATGATCATAAAGATGGTCAAAGTTTAACAGATCTATCCAAAGAGTTCTAATTTGAGATAGCCAAAGTTTGGCGGGGGTGGAAGTGAGGAAATATTTTAGATTTTTAAGTCTTTCAAGAAAAATGGCAGGTAAATTTAATATTATTTGTTTTAGGGAGTAATTTTTTTTGAGAAAGAATAACCAGTTTCTTAAGGTCATATAAACCCGAAGGTTTCCCATTTTGTTACTGGTGGCGCCGCCGAGGTGATAAGAGATGGCTTGAGGAATATACATGGTAACAAAACCTTGATAGTGAAGGCGAAAAGAAAAATCAACATCTTCAATATAGGCAAAAAAACGGGAATCAAAACCACCTAATTTTTCAAAGACGGGGTGCCGGTAGACGATAAGGGAAGCAGGAGCTCCCCAGATAGGGAACAAACCCTCTGTCCTTCGGACATCTCCCTTGACAGGGCGATTTTTTTGATATGGTTTACCGTTGTTGATATTTTCACAGCGGCCGGCGGAAAAAAATTTAAAACCTTCGGATTCGATCAGGTCACCGGTTTTATTTAAGACTAAACCGTAAAAACAGGCAGCTTTTGGGTAGAGATTAATTGCTTTAGTTATTTTTTCAAACCAATGCAGATCCAGCTTAAGGTCGTTGTTGGCGACTAGTAAATAAGGTTTGGTGGCAAGTAAGGCGGCGCGATTGACAGCTTCACCAAAACCCAGGTTTGTCTGATGAACAATAAAATTGTGGGAATATTTTTTAAAAACGTCGAGACTGGAATCGGTACTGGCATTGTCGGAAAGGATAATTTCAAGATTAGTACCGGGATAGTGTTTGGCGGCAGCTAATAATGACTTTAAGCAGTCAGGTAAGAATTTGGCGCCATTGAAATTGGGAATGATGACACTAAAGTCCATGTAGATTGATTTGATCGCCCGGAACTAAATTTAAGATTTGGGCAGTGCCGGCAGGGAGTTCAAGGGCAATGGAAGCGGAAGAGCTGCTTTGGTATATTTTTAATTTACTGTCGGGGATATTGGATTCAGGAGAGGCGGTACTGAAATTAATTATTTTTCCGACCGAATCAAGAAAGATAATATCGAGAGGGATGAGAGTATTTTTCATCCAAAAGGAAAGTATTTGAGGACTTTTGAAAACAAAAATCATACCACAGTTTGGACAAAGGGAAGAGCGTCCACCAAGTCCCCGAGTAATCTGGGGAATGGTTTTGGCAATTTCCAGGGAAAAGCTTTGACCTTTGATATCAATATTTATACTTTGAAATTTAGGCAAAAAAAGAGTTTTATATAAAATATAAATTATAAAAACAACAACAACTATTAAAATAATTTTTGGCATAGATTCTTTCCTATTTTATCCCAGGTGTAATTGGTGGAGACATATTTAAACCCGTTTTCACCAAAAGATTTTTGTAGTTTGGGGTGGGAAATTATTAATTGAATTTGTTGGGCCAAGTCTTGGGGATCATTAACCTTAAAAGTCAGACCGGCCCGGGAATTATTAACAAGCTCTAAAAGTTGAGGAATGTCAGAGGTTAGAATAGGAGTTTTCCGAGCCATGGCCTCGATAAGGACTAGGCCAAAACTTTCCTGCCGGGAAGGAAGAATTAAAACAGTTGATGAATCGATAAGTTGGGAAAGATGAGAATCCGGAAAGCTGTTAATGATTTTTATTCTATTTCTAATATTTAACGGCAGAGAAGATATTTGTTTT
>JAGVHP010000010.1 GCA_020056515.1 Candidatus Shapirobacteria bacterium | reverse complement strand
AGGTTTATCTAAAGAGGATACTTCGATTTCATCTCCTAATACGGCCTGAGTATAGGAAATATTCTGATTTATAAATATATCGTTACCTTCGCGCTTGAAAATTTTATCAGGTAGAACATCAACATAGAGAACAAAATCAGAGAATTTAATCCGTTGACCATCATCAACGCCGGCCGGGACTTTGATTTTTTTACGGGTTCCATCTAAACTGACTTCTTTTTCGCAGCCGTGGGCGGCTTCTAAAAACGTTAACTGGATTTTGTAAGTAGGAATTTGACGACGACTTCTGCCTCCGCCAAAGGTAGCACCGCCTCCACCGAAAAATTGTTCAAAAATATCAAAAGGGTTTGAAAAGCCTCCAAAATCGAAATCGGCGGTGGGTCCGCCGCCGCCACCGCTCCAGGTATAGGTAAAAGGGCCGCTTTGGTCGGTGTAGGTGCGGTTACCAAAACCACCGCCGGCACTGGGATCAAAGGCAGCGTGGCCAAATTGGTCGTAGGCCTGCTTTTTCTGGGCGTTACTTAGGACTTCATAGGCACCGTTGATTTCTTTAAACTTTTCCTCAGCATCAGGAGATTTGTTGCGATCCGGGTGCCACTCCAGAGCTTTTTTGCGATAGGCAGCTTTAATATCGGCAGCACCGGCTCCCTTATTTACTCCTAATACCTCATAAAAATCGCGTTTCATTTATTGATGATTAAAATTTCGTCGTTTTTCAGACGGTGTAATTTTACTCTACTTTTGGCTTCATGGTCATCAGCATCTTGTTTTTCTAGAGTCTCGTTGTAGTGGGGCCAGATTTCGAAATCCAAAATACCAAGTGCGGTGAGGTCTGCTAGGCCGACGTCGTTTGGATCTGGCACAACACCCAAACCGGCGACAGCAATATTTGGTGTCAAAATAATTGCTCCAGCACTAAAACCTGACATAACCACTCCATCCTTTTGCCAAAACTGTAAAATAGCTTGATCCAGACCTGAATCGCGAAGGTTTTTTAAAAGTTTGAAAGTGTTTCCGCCGGTAATCATTAAGATGTTGGCGGTTAAAAGTTTACTTTCTTCGCCAGTTTTTGAATTATCAATAAAAACAAAGTGGGCATTATTTTTAGCGGTAAGATCCTGCCAAAATGGAGTGTATTGAGCGTTAGCGACAATATCCCCACCATCGGAGGGCATGTAGGCAAAGATTTTGTTTTCGGTAAAATCGGGAAAAATCTCAGAGGTAATTTGGGCCATTACCGCTGGGTCTGGTTGAGAAAAAAGAAT
The DNA here is from genome assembly GCA_020056515.1 of Candidatus Shapirobacteria bacterium. GTDB lineage: Bacteria > Patescibacteriota > Microgenomatia > UBA12405 > UBA12405 > UBA12158. Next base: position 1,583 of record JAGVHP010000010.1, on the reverse strand, counting down.
AATTTTCTTGGGCATTATTTGACAATTTCACCTTCCTCGGCGTCTTTTTTTTCTTCTTTAGCGTCTGATTTTTTTTCATCAGATTCCGGAGGAGCGGCACCATCTGCCGAAGGCCCGGCTTGGCCGGGTTGGGCCTGTTGTTGACTATAAACTGCCTGACCGATGGTTTGAAGAATCTGATTAAGCTCTTCGATGTATTTATCGTACTCATCTTTTTTGACATCGGTTTTGGCCAAGAGATCTTTGCCGGTTTTGATTTTTTCCTCAATTTTAGCCTTATCGTCGGCCTTGACCTTGTCGGCAAAATCCTTGAGGCTTTTTTCGCCGTTAAAGATGGTGGCGTCAAGACGGTTGCGGGATTCGGCCAATCCTTTCTTTTCCTCATCCTCGCGGGCATGAGCCTCGGCATCCTTGGTCATTTTGGCGACTTCTTCTTTGGAGAGATTGGTGGCATTTTGGATAGTGATCTTTTGTTCCTTGCCGGTACCTTTATCTTTGGCAGAAACGGATAAAATGCCGTTGCTGTCGATGTCAAAAGTAACCTCGATTTGAGGCGTACCACGGGGAGCCGGGGCAATGCCGTCGAGAATAAAACGGCCGAGAGTTTTGTTGTCCATAGCCATGGGCCGTTCACCCTGCAGGACATTAATTTCCACCTGGGGCTGGTTGTCCGAATAGGTGGTAAAGACCTGGGATTTTTTGGTCGGAACAGTAGTATTTCTATCAATTAAGGGAGTCCGGACATTGCCGGCGGTTTCAATTCCCAAAGTCAGTGGAGTGACATCTAACAGGACTATATCTTTGACTTCACCGGTTAAAACCGCACCCTGAACGGCGGCCCCAATAGCCACCACTTCGTCTGGGTTAACGGTGGTATCGAGATCCTTGCCAAAAAATTCCCTGACCACATCCAGAACTTTGGGCATCCGGGTCATGCCACCGACCATAACTACTTCAGTAATATCGGACTTGCTGACTTTGGCATCCTTAAGACACTTTTCCACCGGAGGAATAGTTTTGGCAACCAGATCGTCAACCAATTTTTCCATTTCCGCCCGGGTTAATTTGACGGTTAGATGCAGTGGTTGACCATCCTGTTGGGTAATAAAGGGCAAATTAATATCAGTTTCCACTGACGAAGACAATTCGATTTTGGCTTTTTCGGCGGCTTCACGAAGACGCTGAAGTGCCTGGGGATCTTTGGATAGATCGACGCCGGTTTGTTTTTTAAAATTATCAACTAACCAGTCGGTAATCCGGTGATCAAAATCATCACCACCTAAAAAGGTGTCGCCATTGGTAGCCTTGACTTCGAAAACACCGTCGCCAATTTCTAAAATGGAAATATCAAAGGTTCCACCACCTAGGTCGTAGACAGCGACAATCCCCTTTTTCTTTTTGTCCAGACCATAGGCCAGAGCCGAAGCAGTCGGCTCATTGACAATCCGCTCGACCTTGAGACCGGCAATTTCACCGGCTTGTTTGGTGGCTTGGCGCTGGGAATCGTCAAAATAGGCCGGAACGGTAATTACCGCCCGGTCAACTTTTTCACCTAAATATTTTTCAGCATCGGCTTTGGCTTT
>JAGVHP010000058.1 GCA_020056515.1 Candidatus Shapirobacteria bacterium | reverse complement strand
GTTTATTGTTCTTTTCTCCTCTCTTGTCTATTTTCTTTGTTTTGGTTTCATTTTTGCCAAATGGACCCGCTTTATGACTCCGGTATTTTTTATTTTCCCTTTTTTCACGGCTCTTTTCCTTGATCGTCTAAAAAACCTTCCCAAAATTATTTTAGTAATTTTATGTTGTCTTCCGGGTATTGTCTTTTGGCTAAACTATCTTCGGCCGGACATTCGACTTTTAACTGCCGCCGATATCAATCGACGTCTCCCTCCGGATTCTTCTCTTCTCTCCGAGAGTGGTAACGTTTTTCCTTTACCTTTATCAACCAATCTTAAGGTTACTGATTTTGATTTTAATAATCTTGATTTTAATCAAGCCAATCAAACTCAACTGAATTCATTAGTCGCTATCTCCGATTACATTTTAATTCCCAGCCGTCGGATTTTCAAAAATCAAACCATGCCTCTTTTTCCCCAAAGTGCCGATTATTACCAAAAGCTTTTTAACGGCACCTTAGATTTTCAATTAATCAAAACCTACCAGCCTTTTAGTTTGTTTTTAAATCCTGAGAATGCCGAAGAAACTTATTCGGTTTTCGACCAACCCACTCTCCGCTTGTTTAAAAAAGTTTCCCATGAAAATTAAAAACAAAATCATCTTACTTTTAATTGTTTTACTGGCTTTCAGTCTCCGAATTTATGGTCTCAATTGGGATGGGGGAAATCATTTGCATCCGGATGAGCGTTTTCTAACCATGGTTGCTTCCGACATCAAGTTACCTTCGTCGATATCACAATATTTTTCTACCGCCACCTCTCCTCTTAACCCCAGCTCTTATCCTCCATATCAGTTTTTTGTTTACGGTACTTTCCCTTTATTTCTTACTAAGTTATTAGCCGTAATTTTCGGACTCAACGACTATTCCCACCTTCATATTGTTGGTCGGATATTGTCAGCTCTCTTTGATACCGGCAATGTTGTTATTTTATTTTTATTAACCAAGAAATTCCTTGCCCCCCTTCTTTATGCCACCACGGTTCTACCCCTTCAACTGTCTCATTTTTTTGCTGTCGATACCTTTTTAACGTTCTTTATATTTTTAACCTTTTATTTACTCACCCAAAAAAAATATATTCTTAGCGGTCTCATTTTTGGATTAGCCCTGGCCTGCAAAATTTCTGCTCTTTATTTTTCCCCAATTATTTTTATATTTTTTATCTTTCATAAAAATTTACGGTTTACTATTTACTTTTTACTGTTTACTTTTCTGTCTTTTCGTATCTTTCAGCCCTATGCTTTTACCTCTCTTTTCACCCCCAATCCGATTTTTATTAAATCCCTCGAGGATTTGAAAAATCTCACTGTTCCTTCGATTTATTTTCCGCCGTCAGTTCAATGGATGAGTAAAATCAAGGTTATCTTTCCTCTCCAAAACATTATCTTTTGGGGAGTTGGTATACCGCTATTTCTCTCTCCATTTTTCCTTAAAATAAAAAAACTTAAATTATCTTATGTTGAAATACTGTCACTAATTTGGATTATATTTTTGTTGCTTTATCAGGGTACTCAACCCGTTTATACCATGAGGTATTTTCTCCCCCTTTATCCTTTTTTAATCCTTATTCTCAGTCGATTTTCTCCACCCAAAATTCTTATTGTATTTCATTTACTATTTTGTTTTGCTTTTCTGGGAATTTATTCCCACCCTCATTCCCGGGTTCAGGCGTCTACTTGGATCAATCAAAACCTTTCTTCTGATTCGGTTCTTAGCACTGAATATTGGGACGATGCCCTGCCGCTTGATAACTCAAAAAACTTTTCTATCCAGACCTTAGAGATTGCTTCACCTGATATACCCGAAAAATGGCAAAAAATTAATAGTCAATTAACAAACATTGATTATATAATTCTTTCTTCCAACCGGGCTTGGGCCTCAACCATCCGCGTCCCCAAACTTTTTCCGGAAACCTCTTACTTTTATCAAGGCCTTTTTTCAGGAAAACCTCTGGTGGAATTTAATTCCTACCCCGGTTTCTCCCTGCCGTTTTTTAAAGCCTGTTATTATTTTGGCCCCACCAATAAGCCGTTAGAAAAAGGTTGGTTTGTAAAAGATTCGGATTGTCTTTACCCTGGCATTTATATCCGTGACGATACCGCCGAAGAAGCTTTCACTGTCTACGACCACCCCAAAGTTTTAATTTTCAAAAATGAGAAAGATTAGTATATTAATTTTATTTTTATTCTTTTTAGGGCTTTATTTTTTCTCCGGAGTAGGGCTTCAAAATTCCGGTGATTCACCCCAATACCGCTTAACCCAATCAATTGTCGATCATCACTCATATTCCCTTGATAGTAACGACGAATTGATTTGGCCGGATATTATTTATCAAAACGATAAAGTTTATTCCGGCCGCTCACCCGGAGAATCTTTTCTGGCTATTCCCTTTTATCTAGTCTCAAAAATAGCTGACAAATATCACCTTTTATCTCTTCCTTACAACGGTCAGCGTGAAGGAATAATTGCCGAAAGTAGCCTAGAAGCATCTACAGCTATGTTCAACGCTTTTTATGGTGCATTAGGGGTAATCATGGTTTTCGGTATTTCTTTCCTTTTATTTTCAGATTTCAACTCGTCATATTTGATAGCCGTTCTTTACGGTTTAGGAACTCTTAATTGGAAATATTCATCCATGTTTTGTCGACATTCTCCCCACGTCTTTTTTCTTCTTCTCTCAATATTTTTGCTATTCAAATTGTTCCGAAATAAAAATAGTT
>JAGVHP010000039.1 GCA_020056515.1 Candidatus Shapirobacteria bacterium | reverse complement strand
CCCGAATGAGATGCTACAATTTGAGTATTATTTTTTGTCTAGTTGCAATTAGATTTAGAATTCAGCCATAACCAGTCTGGCTGGTGTAAAATAAGTAACTACTTAAAGTTACTGACACAGCTCCATATCTAGCCCGAAAACAATTAATTTATCATTTATAATTAATCCGTGGGATTAGATACCGACGCCTAAAGAGATCATCGTACACCTACTCAAATCATCGCCGATAACCGAAACGCAATTTTTAGCACAGCCAAAATACTCATCCAAACCTGATTTGCCCCCTTGACATCTATTATAAGACTACCCTATAGTTATATTAATTAATCATTATTTTTCTATGTCAGAAAGACTAAAAACTATAGGCCAAGGTCCTGAAAAATACGCCTTAATGCCGGAATTAAGGCCAAATTTAGTCGAGGCTAGATTTCAACCCAGATTAGATTGTAAAGATCGTCGGTTAAATCTTCTCACTTCAGGTCAATTAGATTTTGTCGCTAATATTCTAAGTTAATAATTTATTAATGTCCTATATATGGAAAAACAACCAAACTGTTTCTTCAAAATCGATGCTAATGGTCGAACCAGTTTTTTAGATGCTAAATTCAAGGCTGCTTTCACTCCCGATCTTCCCCAAGCTAGGAAAATGTATTAAAATTCACCATAGCCTCCGAGACGTCCTGGTGAAACCGAAGCTAAATTAGCACGAATTCGTGCCAGAATGGCTCAAGCCAGTTCTTTCCATCCCATTCTCTCCCGTACTTCCAACTCACCGCCAACACCAGCTGACAGAGAAGCGGCGCTTCTGAATGATCTGGCCGAGTTTCTTGCTAGTGGTTGCGGCCTCCGTCCCAGATCCACCCCTTCACCCGGTCCTGGTGCGGTTGACACCACTATTTCCATCGGCGCCTTTGCCCACTTTTCACCTCCCCGTCCCCGTTAATTTCTAATTTAAGGTTTTTTCCACCCGGCCCATTTGCACTTGGGGTAACTTGAACAGCCAAAAAACTTTTTTCCGGTCTTGGTTCGTCTCACTACCCCATCTGCCCTGCAGGTCGGACATTTAAATCCGGCATCTTCTTTAAATGAGGTCCGGTATTTACAATCAGGAAAGCGGCTGCATGATATAAATTTCCCAAATCTCCCAACCCTAATCACCAAATCCCCCTCTTTGCATTCGGGGCACTTCTCTCCGGTTGCCTCCGTCGCTACCTTCACTCTCACCGCGTTCTTTTCCACCAATTTTACTTCCTTTCCAAAATCTTTCCAAAAATCTGTCATCATCTTCTTCCAATCAAGTGTACCGGTGGCAATTTTATCCAAACTTTCCTCCATATTTACCGTAAACGGTAGTGACACAATTTTTTCAAAATTAGTTACCAAAAACTCCGATACTGCCTGTCCCAAAGAGGTCGGCTTAAATTTCCCCTCCTCCCGCTCAACATACTGACGGACAATAATAGTGCTGATAATCGGCGCATAGGTTGAAGGCCTCCCAATCCCCTGTTTTTCCAAACTCCCAACCAGTGAGGCATCAGTATACCGTGGCGGCGGTTGAGTCTCCGTCTCTACAATTTTAATATCTCTTGATTCAACCTTATCTCCCACCTTCAAATCGGGCAATAATTGATCGTCGTGTTTATCACCGGAAATCCGGTAAAATCCGTCAAACTCCACCTTCACTCCCATGGCTCTAAACAGGGCTGTTCCATTTTCCAAAAGCAGGGTCGTGTTTCGAAGCCGGGCTCCGGCTGCTTGAGTCGCTACTGCCCGCTTCCAAATTAGCCCGTAGAGTTTTAACTCCTTACTATCAATTTCACCGGGAACTAATACTTCCACCTTTGTCGGCCGAATCGCCCCATGGGCTTCTTGGGCGTTTTTAGAAGAATTTTTATAAAACCGAGGTTTAGTCACCATATAAGATTCCCCGTATGTTTTAGCAATATAGCTTCTAAACTCCTCAACTGCTTTTGGCGACAGATAAACCGCATCCGTCCGGTGATAGGTAATTAAACCCCGTTCGTACAATCTCTGAGCCAAAGTCATGGTTTGTTTCCCCGACCAGCCGAAACGCCTGGCTGCCGCCTGCTGCATTTTTGAAGTCGTAAAAGCCGGTAAAGGTGTCTTGTTTATTTCCCTACCCTCTACCTTTTCCACTATAAAATCTTTTTCCAAACCAGCTACAAAACTCCTAACTTCAGCCTCTTGATCAAAAATTGATTTAGAAAAGGTATAGTCCCCGTCAAATAATTTTAGTTTTTCTGTTTTAATAAAAGGCTTACCTTCAACTTGATTCAAATCCGCCTTAAATTCCTCACCGCCGTTAAACCAAGCTTCTACTCGATAAAATTTTTCTCTAGCAAAGGCCATTATTTCCTTCTCCCTTTCTACAATCAGCCTCACCGCCACCGACTGAACCCTCCCTGCTGATAATCCCCGTCTCACTTTTCGCCATAAAACCGGGGAAAGTGAATAACCAACCACCCGGTCCAACACCCGCCTCCCCTGTTGAGCATTAACCAAATTCATATCAATCCCCCGCGCTTTTTCCAAAGCCTCTTCCACCGCTTCTTTAGTAATTTCGTGAAATGAAATCCTTTTTATGTTTTCATTCGTAATTCGTAATTTGGAATTCGTAATTAGCCAGTGCGTGTGCCAGGCGATTGCTTCCCCTTCCCGGTCTGGATCAGAAGCTAGAAATATTTTGTCAGCCTTTCCCGCCATCGATAACAATTTAGAAATCACCTCTTTTTTCTTTGGATCCAGCACATATTCAATCTCCCAACCGTCTTTTAACTTCACTCCCATAGTGCTTTTAGGTAAATCCCTAAAGTGCCCCACCGTGGCCACCACTTCAAAAGAATCCCCCAGATATTTTCCGATTGTCCTCGCCTTAGTTGGCGACTCAACTACTAACAAACCCTTTTTCATAACGACCATTGTCAACTATTCTGCCAGACCTGTCAAATCGGAAGTGTCGGAGATCACTCCGGCTCCTTGAGATATCAGCCAATTGGTAGCTCTAGAATTGTCATCCGTAATTCTTCCCGGCACACAATAGACATATTTACCTTTTTCGATAAACTTTGAAGCTAAAAGTATCGTTCCGCTCTTTTCCCCGCCCTCAACAATTACCAATATATCGGCATATCTGGCCACTTCCTCATTCAATTTTTCAAAATTATCTCCCCTGAATACTTTTTTAGCCCCCAACCTAATTACTTCCAAATTGCACCCCTGTACCTCAATTGTGATCACCTCCGCCTTATTTTTTAACTCTTTCATCAACAACCCGATTACTTCTCTGCCATATCCCGTCATCCGCCTACTCCCCACAATTGCTATTCTTTTCATGACAACATTTTAATCTTTTTTAGTCCCCTTTCTTCAAAGGGGAATGCCCGCAGGTCAAGGGGATTTAATTTTCTGTTTTTGTCGGATACCGCGGTACCACCGTATTAGGTTCCTCAAACCATTCTTTTAAAAAGTCACCCACTATCGGCGCTGCTATGTCGCTTCCCTCCCCACCTCTTTCTACCAACACTGTTATCACTATTTGAGGATTTTCGGCGGGAGCAAAAGCCGTCAACCAGGCATGAGTATCTTTGGTCCCATCTCCTACTTCTGCTGTTCCTGTTTTACAGGCCAACTTAGTCTTGAAATTAAAAAGCGGCCAAGCGGTTCCTCCTCTCAAACACGCCTCAACCATTCCCGCTTTAACTATATTTATCGTCTTACTACTAATTCCCAAAGATTCACATTTACTTTCACTGTTTTTTAATATGCTCATTTGGCATTTTCTGCCATTATTGGCAATTACACTGGTTTCCAAATTGATTTGCAGCGGTGACACTGATACATCTCCCTGTCCAATTGAAAGATGATAAGTATTCCCCAAAAACCACTTTTCCCCGGTAGTTTTTTCCTTCCATCTGGCATCCGGTACCAACCCCTCCACCTCAGCTGGTATCTCCACTCCGGTTTTTACCCCCATTCCGAATTTAGTCGCCCACTTTTTAATTTTTTCCGACCCCAAAGTCTCGCCTAGGCGATAAAAAAAGATATCATTTGACCTCTTTATCGCTTTTACAATATCTACCATCCCGTCCGTCGTTCCTCTTTTAGTCCACAGCCAATTATTATAACTATATTCCCCTACCCTTATTACTCCGGTATCCTCAAAAGTCGTTGACTCATTTATTGCTCCCTCCTCCAATCCCGCTACCGCTACCGCCAGTTTAAACACACTTCCCGGATGATACTTTGCCCCTACTACCCGGTTCATCATCGGCAGACCATTTTTATCTTCAAGATAATTTTTTATTCTCACTGTATCTGGCTCATAGGCAAACACATTTGGATCAAAACTGGGGGAGGTGGCCAACACCAAAATTTTACCCGTCCCCACTTCCGATACGATTGCCGCCGCCTTTCTACCGGTTAGTAATTGATACATTTTGTCCTGCCAATAAGCATCGATGCTCAACTCTACCTCCCTGCCAGCCACCGCCGGGTATGTCCCCAATTCCCGTACCAGCCTGCCTTTTGCATCAGTTTCCGTTAGTTTTTTTCCATCTGTTCCCAATAATTGACACTCCATACTCTCCTCAATTCCGCCCCGACCAATTAGTGATAAATTATTTAGTTTTTTTCCTCCACAAACACCATATTTTAGTTCATCACTATCTGCCTTTCCTACATAACCGGTAATTGCCCCCAAAGCATCTCCATATAGATATTGCCTCCTCTTGACCCCCTCAATCTCCTGGCTCCGGACCAACAACCTTCCTTTCCGATCGACTATTTGTCCCCGATTGGCTAAAATCAGAGTTTCCGTAACCTTATTATCCCGTGCTTGCTGCCGATAATATCCTCCTCTTACCCAACCCAATCTCAACACTCCGGCCAAAAGTACTAAAAAGGACAAATAAATCAAAAGTTTAATACACCAATATCTCTTCATCGGTTGTTAATTGTTTTGACCCTCTTTAACAATCCCGGATCTTCCAACAACACCCCGCAACCCCGGATCACCGCTTGCGTCGGCTCGTCCACCACCACCGTGCTTATCTTTGTTTCTTCTTCGATTACTTTAGCTATTTCCACCATTTGGGCCGTCCCACCGATTAGCACAATCCCTCTTTTTAAAATATCCTCCGTCATTTCTGTCGGCATTTCATCCAATATTCCCCCAACTGTCCGGACAATTTTGTTTACCAAAAACGCGACCGCTTCTTGAATTTCAGACCCGCTTACTCTTAGGCTTTTAGGTAAACTATGTTCCAAATCCCGTCCCCGAACTATTCCCCCGTCTCCGATTTTTAACTTCTCGGCACTGTTTTTACCAATTAGCAACCCGTATTTCATTTTGACATAGTTAATAATCGCTTCGTCAAAATTATCCCCCCCCAGCTCCAAGCACCGTCCGATTACCAACCCCCCCATTGAGACTAAACTTATTTCGGTTTTGCTTCCGCCAATATCCACCATTAGTAGTCCCCCGCTTTCATCCAGATTATAACCGGAGCCCAAGGCCCCGGCTACTCCGCTATCCACTAAAATTACCTCACCTGCCCCGGCATTATTAAATACCGAAACATAAGCTCTTCTTTGTACCTCCGAAATTTGACTACTCACCGCCACTATTGCTCTTGGTTTTAATAGCCGCGGATATCCAGAGGGAATTTCAAAAATTAATTTCAAATAGTTTCCGGCTAGTGCTTCCGCTGCCTCCAAATCTACCACCACTCCTTTTTTTACCGGCGACACCACTTCAATCAATTTTGGCTCTCGACTCACCGTTTCCTTGGCTTTTTGTCCAAACACCAAAAAACGGCTTTGTCCGCCTTTTTTCTTTTTCAACCTAACCACCTGTGACGGCTCATCCACCACAATTCCTTTCCCTTTTAAATAAATACCAATATGGCTACTCCCCAGATCCACTCCCATCTGCCAATAAAAGTTGGAAATAAATTCTTTTAACCCGGCCACCTGTTAAGTATATAATCAGTTTGTGGTCAAAGCTACTAAATTACTCTACCTTCTCCTCTTCTTTCTCACTCCCCTCGTTTTTACCACCTTCAACTCCGAACTGTTTGAAATCCCCAAAATGTACCTTGTTTATCTTTTTACCGTTTTGGTTTTGTTATTTCATGTTTTAAATTATTTTAAAGGTCAAGTTTCTCTGCTCTCCAAAACCCCTCTCAATCTCCCCCTTCTTCTCTTTCTCTTGATTCAGATTATTTCCACTATTTTTTCAGTTGACATCCACACTTCATTTTTTGGCTATTACTCCCGCCTCAACGGTGGCCTCTTGTCTCTTTTAGCCTTTAGTCTCCTCTTTTTTATTTTAGTTAATTATCTTGACGATAAATTTAAAAACGATATTATTAACTTTTCCCTGATTTCCGGATTTATTGTTGCCACTTATGGCATTCTCGAACACTTCGGTATTGACGCCAAATTTTGGCTTCAGGACGTTTCTACCCGGGTATTTTCCACCCTTGGTCAACCCAATTGGCTCTCCGCCTACCTCTGTATCCTTCTCCCTTTAGCTGTTTATAAACTTCAATCCTCCCGCTCCAAATTACTTGTTACTTTTTACTTGGTACTAAATACTCTGTACTTCCTCTGCTTACTCTTTACCAAATCTAAATCGGGCATTATCGCCGCCGTTATTTGTCTTAGTATTTACCTTGTCTTCAATTTCAAAAAATTTCCCAAATTACTAGGTACTATGTACTTAGTATTACTCACTTTGTCCTTAGTCATCGACAATCCCATCAAAGACATAGTATTCACTTCACCTTCATTGAAATCTGAAAAACCGAGATCTGATATCTTAATCACTCCCTCGGAAGATATCCGAAAAATCGTCTGGTCAGGAGCCATCCGTCTCTGGCAAAAATATCCCATCCTTGGCACCGGCCCGGAAACCTTTGCCTACACTTATTATTCCGTCCGGCCAGCCTCCCACAATCTCACTTCCGAATGGGAATTTCTCTACAACAAAGTCCACAATGAATATCTAAACTATCTAACTAACACCGGTACTCTCGGTTTTCTTTCTTATCTTCTTCTCATCTTCTCATCTTCTTATCTTCTCATCTCCCACCGCAAGTGGGATCTGCTAGCCGCCTATCTTTCGATTCTAATCACCAACTTTGCCGGTTTCAGTGTAGTTATTGTTTCCCTATACTTTTTCCTTCTTCCTGCCCTTGCCCTGACCCCTGTCCCCGTCAATACTCCCCGCTTCCTTCGCTCCCCGCTTTTACTTATTTCTCTTTATCTTCTCATCTTCTCATCTTCTCATCTTCTTAAATTCTATCTTGCCGACATCGCTCTGGCTCAAAGCGACCGGGAGGATAATCAAAATCAATATGTCAAATCCTATCAGTACCTTCTCAAATGCTATCAACTCAACCCCAATGAGCCGGTATATCTTAGCCGTCTCTCTGTTGCCTCGGCCAAACTTTCGGCCGTCTACTTTTTGGAAAAAGACACCACTTCTGCCTTGGAATTTGCCACCAACTCTCTTGGATTTTCCGATCTGGCCCTGGCCATTTCTCCTCTCAATGTTAATTTTCTTAAAGAACACACCCAAGCTCTCACCTACCTGGCTACCACCGATACCCAATATTACCCCCAAGCCATCACTACCCTTCACCAAACCACCCTCCTGGCTCCCACCGACGCTAAAACTTTTTATCTTTTAGCCAAGTTTTACAACGCTACCGACAATCTTCAGGAAACCGAAACCAACTATCTTAAAGCTATTGATCTCAAACCCAATTATGATCATGCCTATTTCGATCTTGGTCTCCTCTATTTCAATCAAAAAAAATACGATCTAGCCAAAAAATATTTCGAGCTAAATTTGCAATACTCCCCCGGCAACCAAAACGCCCTGGATTTTTTAAAAAAAATTCCAAATCCCTCTCGGCTACGCCGCTTCTCCCTTTGAAAAAAGGGAGAATAATTATCTTAATTTTTCTTCCCTTTCTGACGTCCTCTTTTTTAAGTCACAATTAACCCAATCAATTTCATTAAATATTTCCTTTTCTATGTATCTGATTGTCTTTATTCCTCTCTTAATTAATTCCTCGTCTCTCCCAATATCACGATTAATAATATTCAGGTGATATCCACCATCAATCTCTATCGCCAACAATAACTTTGAGCAATAAAAATCAATTACAAATCTACCGATAGATTTTTGTCTTAAAAAACGATAGCCAGTTTTATCGTTTTTGATAACTTTATCCCAAAATAGTCTTTCTGACTCCGTCGGTTCCCGTCTGTTTTTTCTTGCCAACAACCTTAATGAATCAAGATATCTCAAGTTTCCTAACTTAGTTCTTACCTCTTCCGGACAAATATATTTCACACCAAATTCTATCCCCCTTTCATCAAAGGGGGAATTAGGGGGATTTAAATCGAATCCACCCCCACTTCAATCTTTTCTTTTCCCACAAATCGGTACAATTTTCCCCCGTCTTTTTTAATATAATCCACAAACAATATCCCATCCAAGTGATCTATTTCATGCTGAATCACAATTGCCTCAAAACCTTCCATTAATCGTTGTTTTTTTACCAACTTTCCACCCCTAATCTCCCTCCAACTTACTTCGACTTTTAAAAATCGTTTAACTGTTCCGAAAAGATTAGGAAAAGACAAACAACCCTCCAAAAAATCTTCCCTTACCTCGCCGGAGCCACCGGCGGAGGCGGGTTCTTCCTTGACAATTATTGGATAAACTTTTTCTCCATAGGTCTTAATAATTTGGGGATTTATCATCACCAGTATTCCCTTTCCTTTTTTAATTCCCAAAAAGCGTTTTCTATATCCGATTTGAGTCGATGCTAATCCGGCCCCGTTTTCACTTTTTGACAGCACCTCAACTAAACCCCCTATCTCCTTTAGGAGTTTGGCGGTGACGCTTTTTACTTCCTCCGTTTTTACCCGTAATTTAGAATCAGGGTGCAGAACCATTTTTCTCACGTCCCTATTATATAATAAGCCATGATTTCCCTGGTATTTTTTGGTTCTTCGGAATACTCCGTTATTATCTTAAAAAAAATATTGGACACTCCGGATTTCTCTTTATCCCTGATTGTCTCCAAAACCGACAAACCCACCGGACGCGATCAAACCATCACCCCCAACCCCGTGGCCAAATTTGCCAACGATCATCACCTCCCCCTTCTCCAACTCGATGAGTTTAATAGAAATTTGAAATTAGAAATTAGAAATTTACAAGCCGATCTCGGCCTCTGTGTTGCCTTCGGCCCGCCCTTTTTTGATGAGGATTTGATTGATATGTTTCCCCATAAAATCGTCAATATTCATCCCTCTCCCCTTCCCAAATACCGCGGTGCCACTCCCGGCCCCTGGCAAATCATCAATGGTGAAACCAAAAGCGCTGTTACCTTTTTTCAAATCGATTCCCTGCCTGATCACGGACCGATCATTGCCGCTATCCCTTTTACTATTTCTTCCACCGAAACAGCTGATTCTTTTTATCGAAAAGCTTTCTCTCTGGCTGCCGATAACCTTGACTCAGTTCTTAAATCATATACAGGTCCTAAATCATCTCTGATTCCTCAAGACCATTCCCAAAAAAGTTATTTTCCTAAACTATCTAAAGATGGGGCAAAAATAGATTGGTCTTGGCCGTCGGAAAGAATCTCCCGTTTTGTCCGCGCTCTAACTCCGTGGCCAATTGCTTGGACTTTTGTGGCAAATCGTAATAACCAAAAATTAAAAATGAAAATATTTTCTTTTGATATCCAAAAAAACGAACCACAAAACATCCAGATCGAAGGCAAAAAACCCTCTTTTTGGTCTAAAATAAATACCTACTATTCAGTAATCAAGTAAAATCTTCAATTTATTATCATTGTATATTTCGGGCATATCTTGCACCTAAACTCTCAATTTTATTTAAATATTTTATGAATTTTTCAACCTAAAAGGTGTATATACTGCCTAATACGTGGTCTTTTTTATTTTGACAAATTTGTAAATTTTCTTTTTAATTATTTAAAGTAAGAACCAATTATTTATTTAAAGGAGAACCAAAATGCCAGTCAAGAAAAAAGCCAAAAAAAGAGTCGTCAAGAAAAAAGCTGCCAAAAAGGCAAAGAAATCCAAGAAAAGAAGATAGCGTTTTTAATCTCCCCTTTCATTTTTTTTATACACTTACTACAAAAGTTACCGCTGATTTTATTCTTACCAGAAGCCAAGGTTACCTTCTGAATGTTAGCCTTAAAGGTTCTCGGGGTTCGGTTTTGAGCATGTGACCGATTCCGGCCAATCTTTGTCCCCTTGCCACACATTGTACATTTTCTCATGGGATATACTATAACACATGGATTTTCTTTTTTCCTTCATCTTTCCCTTCTTCGGCCTCATTTTAGCAGTCACCATCCACGAGTTTACCCACGCCTTCGTTGCCGACCGCCTCGGCGATCCTACCCCCCGGGCCGCCGGTCGTTTAACCCTCAATCCCCTCTCCCATCTTGATCCTCTGGGTACTATCATGATTTTTATTGCCCGCTTTGGCTGGGGAAAACCGGTTCCCATTGATCCCTACAATTTTTCCTCACCCCGGCGTGACGAAATTTTAGTGGCTCTGGCCGGACCAGTCAGCAATATTCTTTTGGGGGTCACCCTGGGCATCTTCTATCAAGTTACTGGAATTTATCACCCGATTATCCAAATAATTGCCGTCACTAACTTTTATCTGGCCTTTTTCAACCTCCTGCCCCTTCCTCCCCTAGACGGTTCAAAAATATTTCTAAATCTCCTCCCGATTGAAACTGCTCGTAAATGGCAGGATGCCTTTGACCGCTATGGTTATTTTCTCATCATCATTCTTCTCTTTCTTCCTTTCGCTGGTTCTTCGCTAATAAGCTTCCTGATCTCCCCACCGGTAAACTTGTTAAACCATCTATTTTTTTAGAGTATAATTAACTTATGAATCAAAGTCGTCTTCTTCTCGGTGTCCTTCTTCTTTCACTTTTTTCCTTCGGTCTTTTCCAAATTGGCTCTTCTGTAACCGGCTCATCAGTATTGGGCGACAGCACCGTTCCCGTATCCACCACTACCCCCAACTCCATCCCCTGTGACGTTATTTCACCCATTGCCAAATCTTATTGCCTCGATTCTCAAAACTGGCTTCTCTGTAAAACTTTAGACAATGTATTAAAGACCTACTGTCCCTAACTTGTTAAGTTCCGCCACCATTCGGTTAATTTCTTTCGCCGTCATTCCGTGCGCCCTTGCCCCCATCTCCAGAGTTTCCATGGTTACCATTCCACAGCCAACACAGTGAAGTCCGTATTTTTCCGTTAGTATCTCTACTGTTTTTGGGTTCCTTTCAATCAACTCCCCAATTATTGTATTTTTAGTTATTTTATTTCTGGATTTCATTTAATTTTATTTTTTTTAATTCGTTATAAATTCCTGTTTCAACTTTTCGCCAAACACCCCTCAGGTGACACCCTCCTTGTCTGGTACAACCGCCACCCTCACCCAAACAGCCCACCAAACCTTTATTTTCTCCAAAAGCTACCAAAAGATCGTACATATTTTTTTTCTTCCAATCCCTGGTTAATACATAACCTCCATTTTTTCCTTCTCTCCCTTTAATTATTCCTCCTCTGCCTAATTTGGCCGCCACCTGACCCAAAAACCTATAGGGTAAATGCAGGTCTCTGGCTGCTTCCGATAATGACATTATTTTTCCCGTATTCTTAGCCAAATAAGAAATAATTTCTACTCCGTATTCCACTTTTTTTGACACACTGATCATGCTACAATTCTATCATCCTGCTGAAAGCGATCTTTAAGAAGGTGTTTTTTCTAGCTAACCTATACTAAATGGGAAACGGCTCGTTTCTGGGGGTGATACCCTGGAACAGTTTTCCACCACGTCAGTTTGCGTGGAGAAGCCACTATTGAAGTTAACTTTTGGCAGGTGTGTTTTTTTAGGTAAAATTTGAAATGCAATGCCAAATTTTGCCTAAAAACACCATCCCGATTGAGTCCTCGAACATCGGGACATCCACTAATTTAATCCCATTTCCTCTTTTATTTTTTTCCAAACTTTTTCCATCGTTTTCTGATTACTTCTCGCTTCTTTATATATATTTTTCCTATAAAGTTTTTCATAATATTTTGGGTTTGAAAGATATTCCAATAAAAAATCTGCCGCTTGCCCCGGCCTTTCCTTTACCCACCCCAGACCTTTCTCTTTAATAATCTCCACATTACCATCCTCCTGCCCCCCAATATGAGTAATCGCCACCATCGGCCGATGACTGGCCACTACATCAAACAAAAAATTAGGACCGGCTTTACCAAAAACCATATCACTGGCGGCTAATACTTCGGCCATATTATCAATCCAACCCAAATTTTTCACTATAAGATCCTCCCCTAATTTTATTCTCCGTAACAGTTTCACATACTCATCTATTGTCGAATGCAGCAACCTATCGGTCCCTGTATTAAAAATAAAAGCGCATTTCCTTTTTACCATCATCAATACCGGTAGTAACTGGGCCAGTGAATTTGTTCCCAAACTCCCCCCTCCTACAAAAACCACCGGCCGATTGTCATAAACCCCAAATTTTCTTCTGGCCTGTTTCCGATCAACGAATTGATACATCTCTCCCCTTACCCACCAACCTGTCTTTATTACTCTGTCTTTTTCAATTCCGTATTTTAGAGCCATTTCTACCCCTACTTCGTCATAAACCAAATTCAAATCGGCTCCATTTACAAAAGTGGCCGGGTTTATCGTCCATGGATCAGCTACCACCGACCATAAAACAAATTTCATATTCTCTTCCGTCTTTAGTTTGACTAAAGAATGGCTATGAAACCAATAACAGCAAATAATTAAATCCGGTTTAACCCTATTAACCAACCGTCTCAACTCGGGCATATTAACTGCCGATAAATTCTCTATCAGCATCCTGGCCCTCTTACTGACCACCGGTATCCACCTAGTCAAACGGTTGCTTAAGGGAAAATACCGGTAAGAAAATGTATAGATATCGTTCCCGACCCCCGTTTCCGCCTTAACCTCCGCATATTCAGCCACTATTTCTCCCTCCTTTTCTTTGGTTTTCAAAAACCCATAAATCGCTCTGGCAATTGACCGATGCCCCCAAGGCATGTGGTCGGTAATTACTAAAATCTTCTTTCGCACCATACTGTATTCTATAATACCTATGTCTGGTGGACTAGCCCTCCTAGCTCAATGGTAGAGCAGCGGTTTTGTAAACCGTCGACGCAAGTTCGATTCTCGCGGAGGGCTCAGATGTTAAAAAATCTTGCCGAAACATTGTCCCAAAAAACCCATCAAGCTGCCGAGGAGCACCATGATTTTGGTGCCAAAGTTATGGAAAACCTCCCTGGACCAAATTTAATCAGCCTTCATCATCTTGTCTCTTACCACTTACTCACTGGTGTTTCCAACACTCTCAATAGACTGGCTCAACCAAAATCCCCCAAAATAACTAAATCCCATTAACTTACTCAAAATTTTTCGCTTTCGGATCTAACTAAATACAGATATAATATAGAAAGTTATGGACACCGGAAATATTTCAGCTTTAGTACTGGCCGGAGGCAAAGGCACCCGCATCGGCCAAAGCTTACCCAAAGTGTTAAACCCTATTGTCGGCAAACCGATGATTCACTATTCTCTTGATACTATCCGTAAAATTCCTATTCATCATATCCTGGTGGTCGTCGGGTTTCGAGACCTTGATGTCCGGGGTAGTATCAGGAACGAGGATATCGATTATGTCTATCAGGCAGAACAGCTCGGTACCGGCCACGCTCTAAAAATTTCCATTCCGGAATTACCTCTGGAATGTAACGAAGTCATCGTCTTAAACGGTGACGATTCAGCCTTTTACGACGTTTTTACTCTAAGAGAATTCATTGAAAACCATCGTCAAAGCAGGGCAAAATTAAGCCTGATGACCATAAAAGTAAAAAATCCGGCTGGTTTGGGCCGAATCTCCAGAAACCCTGACGGTAAAATACAAAAAATAATTGAGGAAATAGATGCTTTGGGAAATGAAAAGAAAAT
>JAGVHP010000074.1 GCA_020056515.1 Candidatus Shapirobacteria bacterium | reverse complement strand
GCTGGCCGGCCAGAGTGAGGAAGACGGAGGCAGGAAGAAAAGCCAGAGAATCTATGAGAGTATCGAGACCTTTGTGGGCAGCAAAAGAGCCGACATAAAGTAAATTAGTTTGAATTTTCGGAAAGTGTTTTTCAGTTTTTATTAACAGCGAGGAATCAATCCCATTTCCCAAAAGAAAAAGTTTTTGTTTAGAAATTTGTTGATTTTGGTAATAATTAATTTCGAACTTGGTAAAAGCCCAGATATAATCTGCGGATTTTAAAGCTTTGTCAAGAAGGAAGCCGCTAAAGTCAGGGTCAGTTGGGTGAAAACAAGGATTGATTAACAATTTGGCTTTGGTAATTTTCTTGAAAAGAAGAGCATAAAGTGCCATAGTAGTGGGAAAGGGTCCGACGATGATCAAATCAGGCGAAAAATCGATAATATTTTTTAGTGCTTTGAGAAAAGGCAAAATTTTGAAAATCGGACCTTTGGATAAAGTAGCCGAAACCAGTTTTAAGGGTCGGTGAAAAATAGTGTAAACCGGGAGACGAAGAATGTGGAGATTTTTTTGCGAAATTGGAGTGTAGTGTCGGGTAAAATCGTCGGTTGAGTGACAACAACTTGTCAACACCAATATTTGATGATGATGTTTTTGAAGATAATCCCCGATTTTACTAATGACTCTAGAACCTCCATCAATTGCCGGTGGATAGATATGAGTGACAAGAAGAATTCGGGCCATTTGTTATAGTATAGATTACATGCGGGTCCTAAAAAGTATTTGGCAATCGAAAATATTCAGAATCGGTTTGTCGATGATTTTGTTGTATTTTGCCTTTAGAAAAGTAAACATAACAAATTTAGGTAAAGAATTAATATTGGTTCCTTGGTGGGCGACAGTAGGATTGCTCGGGTATTTGGGGTTGGTAATGATTTTGGGTGCGTGGAGATGGAGCCTATTGGCTTTAGAAAAAGTAGGGTTTGGTGATGTTCTGGCTTTTGCCAAGGCGACTTATGTAGGCAGTTTTTATAGTTTATTTTTTCCAACAGCGGTGGCCGGAGATTTACTAAAGTGGACATCGCTGACGAAAAAATATCCCAAAGTTCACAAATTAAGGTTGGCAGGTACAGCCCTAATCGACCGCTTGGTTGGTTTGACAGCGTTTTCCTTAGAGGCGCTTTTAGCATTAATTATTGGAAAGAGTTTGGGGTATCAATTTCCCGGCTATTTATTGTGGTTGTTTGTAGGGATAAATTTAGGTTTAATAGTATTTTATATTTTAACCTGGACAGTAAATTTTCCGATTATTCTTAATAAATTTAAATATTTTTCTAGGTTATCAGAATTAGCTGAATTACTAAGAAGTGGAAACAAAAAAAGATTATTTAGTTGTTTGGCCATATCCGTGATTGCCGAACCAGCCTGGATGGTGTGGAGTTATTTTATTGCCAAACTTTTTGGAATACCCCTAACCTTGATTCAGATATTTATATTTATGCCGGTGATTGCCCTGATTTTGGTTTTACCAATTTCTTTTGCTGGCTTTGGTGCTAGAGAGCAGTTATTTTTGTATTTCTTTGGCCAACTGGGAATACCGGTAGAAAAAATATTGGCCATGTCCACATTTAGTGGGGTGTTGGGTATAATTAGTTCACTTATTGGCGGATTATTATTATGGTTATAATAAAAGTATGATTTTAATAGTTGGTGGAGCCGGATACATTGGTTCCCATATTAATAAGGAATTAAATAAACAAGGTTATAAAACTTTAGTGGTGGATAACTTATCTACCGGAAAAAAAGAATTGGTTAAATGGGGGGAGTTTGTGGAAGCCGATTTGGCTGATAAAAATAAGTTATTGGAAATTTTTGATAAATACAAAATTGAGGTAGTGATGCATTTTGCCGCCTCAAAAGCAGTCGGAGAATCAGTGACAGATCCGGCAAAATACTATCGGAATAATGTAGTTAATGCTCTTAACTTATTGGAGGCAATGAAGGAAAAAGGAGTGAAAAATTTAATATTTTCGTCTTCAGCAGCAGTTTACGGAGTTCCCCAATACATGCCGATTGACGAAAATCATCCCCTAAACCCGATTAATCCCTATGGTCAAACAAAATATATTATCGAAAAAATGTTGGCTGATTTTGAAACAGCTTATGGTTTGAAGTATGTTGCTTTGCGTTACTTTAATGCCTGTGGGGCTGACTTAGATGGAGAGACGGGGGAGTGGCAGGGATCCAGTCAAAATTTAATTCCCCAGGTTTTGGATGCTGTAATTGGCGCTAGAAGTGAAATCGGAATTTTTGGAACTAATTATCCGACCCCCGATGGGACTTGTGTTAGGGACTACATTCATGTCAGTGATTTGGCTTCGGCTCATGTGTTGGCCCTAAAGAATCTTTTAGATACTAACAAAAGCGAAATATATAATTTGGGTAATGGCAGAGGCTTTTCAGTGAGAGAAGTAATAACGGCGGTAAAAAAAATAACCGGAAGGGAGTTTGGGGTGGTGGAAACTAGTCGTCGCGCCGGTGATTCGGCGGTATTGGTGGCATCTTCAGATAAAATAAAGGCCGAACTTGGTTGGAAGCCAAAATACATTATGATAGAAGAAATTGTTGTCAGTGCTTGGAGGTGGCACCAAAAGAAGTATAAAATATGAAGAAAGTAACTGTTTTGGGAGTTGGTTATGTCGGGTTGGTAACGGCGGCATGTTTGGCGGATATCGGTCATCAGGTAACCGGAGTTGATATAGACAGGAACAGGATTGAAAATTTGATAAAAGGAATAATCCCTATTTATGAACCCGGGTTGGAGGAAAGAGTAAAGAAAAATTTTGGAAAATCATTGGATTTTACCATTGAGGTTGAAAAAGCGGTGGCGGAGAGTGAAATAGTGTTTATTGCAGTGGGGACTCCGTCGATGCCGGATGGTTCGGTAAATTTGGATTATATCAAGTCAGCGGCTGAATCGATAGGCAAAGCAATGAACGGGTACAAGGTAATTGTGAACAAATCGACGGTACCAATCGGGACCGGAGATATGGTGGCCAATATTATTAAAAAATATTACGGTGGCGATTTTGAGGTGGTTTCCAATCCTGAATTTTTGCGGGAAGGTCAGGCAGTATCAGATTTTAT
>JAGVHP010000011.1 GCA_020056515.1 Candidatus Shapirobacteria bacterium | reverse complement strand
GTGCAGCCGGATTGAATTTTTAAAAGATAACGGTGGGTATGTGAAAACTTATCACCTACCTTATCATCATATAAAGATTTTAATATATTTATTTTTTTTTCTTTATCGGCATTGGGGACGAAGGTAATGTTTTTTAGATTTTTAATATTTTGGATGTCGGCGCAGCCGGAAACAACGATCTGAGTTTGGGGGTGTTGTGAGTGGAGCTGACGAATGAGACCCAATGATTCAACATTGGCTTTGGCGGTGACGGAGCAAGTGTTAACAAAGATAAGGTTGGGGTTTTTGGTATTTTTTCGAAAACCTTTATTAATTAATGTTTGAGCGAAGAGATTAGTTTCGGCGGCATTAACCCGACAGCCGAGGTTGTAGACGGCAAAGGACTTCATCAGAGAATAGTTTTAAAATAGTCAATGGTTTTGATTAATCCTTCCTCAAGTTTTATTTTTGGCTGCCAATCTAATTTTTCCTTAGCTAAAGTGATGTCGGGGCAGCGATGGGTGGGATCATCGTCGGGTAATTTTTTAAAAACTATTTGACTTTTGGAGTCAGGAATTAGCTTTAAAACTAAATCTGCTAGTTCTTTGATAGTAAATTCGTCGGGGTTGCCAAGGTTAACCGGACCAGTAAAAGAGTTTTGGTTATTTGTCATTTTAATCATGCCATCGAGAAGATCGTCGATATATTGAAAGGAGCGGGTTTGGGAACCGTCACCGTAAATAGTTAGAGGCAGATTCATCAGGGCTTGAACAATGAAGTTACTGACAGCCCGGCCGTCGTAGGGGTCCATAAAAGGGCCGTAGGTGTTAAAAATACGGATGATTCGGATGGGTGTTTGAAAGGTCCGATGGTAGTCAAAAAGTAGGCTTTCAGCGGCCCGCTTGCCTTCGTCGTAACAGGAACGGATACCGATAGGGTTGACATTACCCCGATAATCTTCCTTTTGGGGGTGAACCAGTGGTTCGCCATAAACTTCGGAGGTGGAGGAATGGAGAATAGGGATGTTACCATGAAGCCGGCAAAATTCAAGAACATTGTAGACACCAAAAACGGAAGTTTTCCAAGTGAATATGGGATCTTTTTGATAGGCCGGAGGGGAGGCGGGACAGGCGAGATGATAAATTTGGTCAATTTTTTTTTCAATTGTTAGGGGTTTGGTTATATCGTGATTGATAAAAGAAAAATTAGGGTTGGATTCTAAATCTTTGATATTACTAAGAGCACCGGTGTAGTTATTGTCAAGACAAACGACTTTTTTACCCAGTTCGATCAGGTGATGGACTAAGTTGGTACCAATAAAACCGGTACCACCGGTGACTAAAATGGTTTTACTCATGGCTCAATTTTCTCATAAGCTCTGAATAAAAGCGAAGATTGTGAATGGTGGAGAGCCGCAGGGCGGATAATTCTTTTATCCGGAAAAGGTGGGCCAAATAGGATCGGGAATAATTGGTGCAGAGGTGGCAATCACAAAATTTAGAAACAGGACTTTTATCGCGATAATAGATGTTTTTGTCGGGAGTGAGATAGGAATAATCAAGGGATGACGCATTTTTCCAGACGTAAAGCCGTTTATGGCGGGCATCGCGGGTAGGTAGAACGCAGTCAAAAATATGCCAACCGGATTTAACCAAAGAAGCAATTTCATGGGGTTTGCCGACTCCGAGTCCATAAAGCAGGTAGTTATCGGGGGTATATTGGCGGATAATATCCGAAGATTGGTAGTCAAAAGTCAGATCTGATTTAATCGGCCAGCCGCCGTAGCCGAGGCCGTCAAAACCGATGTCGACCAATTCTTTAGTACATTGCTTCCGCAGGGCGGTAAATCCCCCACCCTGAACTACACCTAAAAGATAAGGTTTTTTGGGCCACGATTTAGTATTGATCTCAAATATTTTTTTACAATTCTCTGCCCACTTCAGAGTTCGACGAACCGAATCTTTGGCTTCGGTTAAACTACATTTAGGATCGGTAAAATCATCAAGAACTACCACCATATCAGTTTTTAGTGCCAGCTGGGTTTTAATGGAGATTTCCGGAGTAAAAAGAATCTTTTTACCATCCATTTTGAAATTTACCCCAATATCGGTGACACTGTTTTTACCGCCGAGGGTTTTGGCTAAGGACATTACCTGAAAGCCGCCGGAATCAGAAATTACAGCACCATTCCAGTTCATATATTTTTTGATACCACCAAAAGATTTGATGACATCTTTACCGGGATTTGAAAGCAAGTGAAAGGAGTTAACTAAAATTCCCGGAGTTTGGGTATTTTTTATATCGGTGGAATCAAGGGTTTTTAAAACGGCGCGGGTAGCGTCGGGGAAAAAGACGGGGAGGGGAATTTTTTCACCTTGGAGAGTTTCGAAGAATTTGGGTTGAGTCATTGGGAAAAGTAGTATTTGATTATATAATATCGATACCAGAGCCGCTGTGGTGAAATTGGTATACACGCAAGACTTAAAATCTTGTGGTCTTAACAACCGTGTGGGTTCGATTCCCGCCAGCGGCACAACGTAATAATCGTTTTGCGATTAAACGTTGTTGGAAACGTAAAATTACGAAGTAATTTGTACGTCTCACCGGGGATTGGCGCAATTGGTTAGCGCGCACGGTTTGGGACCGTGAGGTTGCTGGTTCGAATCCAGTATCCCCGACTCGGTTTTATAAATAAAACCTCGCTGGATTTCGGGTCGTCTAAGAAGTAACGACCTTCAACCCGACTTGGTAAAATTGAAAATCTGCGGGTATAGTTTAGTGGTAGAACGAGAGATTTCCAATCTCTTGGCGAGGGTCCGATTCCCTCTACCCGCTCAAGGTTTTTTTGCCGCTGTGGTGAAATTGGTATACACGTACGTTTCAGAAGCGTATGCCGAAGGGTGTGGAGGTTCGACTCCTCTCAGCGGCACCACGTAGGAAAAGTCAAAGAGTTTTGGTTCGCCTCGCTTCGCTCGGCGACTAATTTGTATTCAATTTTGGGGGTAAAAACGAATTCACGATTTCGCATTTTGGGGGAAGAAAATTTTTTAATCC
>JAGVHP010000021.1 GCA_020056515.1 Candidatus Shapirobacteria bacterium | reverse complement strand
TTAAGGTAAAATTGAAAAATACCCCGATCGCTGATAATGATTTGTTGATGGCCTGTAGTGCTTTTGAAAATGATCTGAAATTGTGGACTTTAAACAAAAAACATTTTGAAAGAATTAAGGGATTGGAATTGGTCTAGTGCAGAACGTTACGGGAAAATGTAGAATTTAGCAATGGAGCAGCACCCGATCCCGCAGCAAATTACCTCCTACGAATTTAAATTGGTAGGAGAAATGACGCTGAAGCAATTTGGGAAAGCAGCCGGGGGGATAGTGTTGGCGCTGATTGTTAATGCCTCACCATTGGTCTTTTTTATTAAATGGCCATTAATGTTTATTTTGGCAGTCGGAGGTTTAGCGCTAGCCTTTGTACCGTTTCAAGATAGGCCTTTGGAAACCTGGATGTTGGCTTTTATTAAATCAATTTATAACCCAACGATTTATCTTTACAAGAAAAAAGCAATGAAGAATTGGTTGGATGTGGATTTGAGCCGTAATTTGGCCAAAATAAAAGTCGAAGAGGAAGAAGAGGAAAAGAGGCCGGTGAAAGAAAAAACAAAAGTGAAAGAGTTTATCGAGTCGTTGCCGTCAGTGGAAAGGGAAGATCAGAAATCAAAAGTCAAAAGTCAAAAAGAAGAAAAAAAGGAAAAAGAGGAAATAAAACCTGAAGAGCCAAAAGAAAGACCGAACAAGCCCGCTGCCGCAGGGGCTTTGGCGGGTGAAGAAGATTGGAGTGGGGGGAGACCGGATTTGAAACTAAAGAGAGAAAAACTGGGGGCAACCGGGAGTATCGTCTTTGGGGAAATCCCGATGCCGGATATTCCGGACGTTCCGAACCTAATTGTAGGAATGGTGACGGACAGGAATAAGAAAATTGTGGAGGGGGCAATTGTGGAAATACAGGACAGGGAAGGAAATCCAAACCGAGTGTTGAAAACCAACTCTTTGGGGCAATTTAGAACTTCAACCCAACTAACAGACGGCGAATATCTTATCGTAACTGAAAAAGAGAATATGGCCTTTGATAGGGTAAGATTAGTATTATCAGGACAAATAGTACCGCCGGTAAAAATAATTTCAAAATAGAAGAGGTAACCGAAATAAGCTATTATTAAGCAATGCCTCAAGACCCCATAAAAATAGCCATTAAGGGAAGTACTCAAGAACATCTGCCGATTGAGGACATAATTGACGGAATTGTAATCCTAAAAGACGGCGGGGCGGCGCGGGTGTTGCAGGTATCATCGGTAAATTTTGATCTTTTATCCGAACGGGAACAGGGGGCACTGGTTTTTGCCTATGGAGGGATACTGAATTCTCTTAACTTTCCTATCCAGATAATGATTCACTCAACCACCAAAGACGTGGGGATGTATTTAAAAAACTTGATTCGGGCCGAAGAAGAACAGGAAAACCGACAGCTTAAGGAAAGGATTGCGTCGTATCGGAAGTTTATTGAAGAAACGGTGAAAAGAAACGATGTTTTGTCAAAAACATTTTACATAGTTGTGCCGTTTTCACCGATAGAGCTGGGATTAAAGAGTGCCGGAAATCAAATTTTGGGATCGGTAATCGGAAAAAAGAACAATAATGCCGGTTTACCATTTCAAAAAGAATATATTGTGGAAAAAGCCAGGGCAAGCTTGGGGCCCAAAAAAGATCACCTGGAAAGATTGTTTTCCAGATTAGGGCTGGAGGTAAAAATATTGAATACTAAGGAGTTAATTGAGTTATTTTATAAAATATACAACGAAGAGACGGCGGCAATCCAAAATGTGGCTAGTCTTAATTACATGGCGCCATTGGTGACGACAAAACCAAATCCCTCTAAATCTCCCTTTGACAAGGGAGACTTAAAAACAGAATAAAATATATGAATATTTTCAGTGTATTAAAAAAGAAGAAAATTGAGCCGGTGGTGAAACAAAACCCCCCGCCTGCAGTAGCAGGCACCCCCCTTGAAAAAGGGGGGCAAAACGGTAAGCCATTTATCGAGGGATTGGTGTCGGTGAAGGACATAATCGCTCCATCAGCACTGGAAGTGGATTTTGACCACATCCGGATTGACAGTAAATATTATCGGACCTGTTTTGTGGTCGGATACCCGCGCTTTGTGGGATTAAACTGGCTGTCAACGTTAATTAACTTTGATGCATCGCTAAAAGTATCGATGTATATATATCCGACTGACGGGAAGGAAATTTTAGACGATCTTCGGCGGAAAATTGCCGAAATGGAAGCGGAAATCAGTACTGATATTCAAAGGGGTAGAGTGGTTAACCCGTCCACCCAAGCCAAACTGGAAGATGCCTTGAACCTACAGACAGATTTGGTTAAGGGTGAGGAAAGATTTTTTCAATTTGGGCTTTATGTGACCATTGAGGCACCAACAAAGGATGAACTTAACCGAATTACTAAGAACTTAGAAGCGGCGCTGGGGGCATTGATGATCATTTCTAAAAAGGCAACCTTACAAATGGAGGAGGGGTTTATTTCCACTTTACCCTTGTGTTCTGACAGAATCGGGGTCAGCCGAAATATGGATACGACATCACTGGCGACTACTTTTCCGTTTGTGTCCTCTGATTTATCGGATGACAAAGGAATAATGTTTGGCATTAATGAGCACAACGGTAGTTTGGTGATCTTTGACCGGTTTAGCATGCAAAATTACAATTCGGTGGTTTTTGCTTCAGCCGGAGCCGGTAAGTCGTACATGATTAAACTCGAAGTAATGAGATCGTTGATGTTGGGAACGGAAATAATCGTAATTGATCCGGAAAACGAGTATCGGGTATTGGCGGAAGCAGTGGGAGGACAATATATTGCCTTTGGCTATGGAGAAGATTCAAAAATCAATCCTTTTGACTTGTCACTAACGGTCGAGGAAGGAGAAAACGCTCTCAACGATAAGGTTCTGACTTTACATAAAATGTTTAAAATAATGCTCGGGGCCATGGATCCGATAGAAGAATCGGTGTTAGATAAGGCGGTAATGGAGGCTTATAAGTCTAAGGGGATTACACCCGATCCGGAGACACAGAAGGGAGAGGCGCCATTAATTGAAGATTTGTATAAGTCTTTAATCGGAATGGAAGACGAAAGAGCCAAAAATTTAGCGGCCAGAATGGAGAAATACATAAAAGGTTCTTTTGCTGGTATTTTTAACCAAAAAACAACGGTGAATTTGAAAAATAAATTTGTAGTATTCGGAATCCGAAATTTGGAAGAAAGTTTGCGACCGGTGGCAATGCATATAGTGCTGGACTACATTTGGACAACCATTAAAAAAGAACTGAAAAGGAGAATTTTAGTGGTGGATGAGGCTTGGTATCTGATGCAATTTGAGGATTCGGCGGCATTTTTGAGAGGAATTGTAAAGCGGGGCCGAAAATATTATCTCGGAGTGACCACTATCACCCAGGATGTGGATGACTTTTTGGAAACACCCTACGGAAAAGAAATAGTCACTAATAGCGCCATTCAAATATTACTAAAACAACACAGCGCCGCAATAGAATTGGTGGGTAAAGTATTTTACCTATCCGAAGGTGAAAAGCAGTTGTTACTAACAGCTGATAAG
>JAGVHP010000046.1 GCA_020056515.1 Candidatus Shapirobacteria bacterium | reverse complement strand
TTAATGCTCAAATAAATTATTTTTTAAAACTTGATCCGGGGTCGGCTTGCGCAGGTGATCCCAGAATTGGAGGAAATTATTGGCTTGGTTTTGCCACAAATTATCTTAACGGCTCCTGTGATCCGGATGAAAAAAATGTAACCAACGGAATGACGGGGAGGGAATACTTGGCGGAAATGCAAGCCAGTTGGGGCTGGGTAAGTAGCCTACCAATGCCGGCAGACATTCACGCAGCTAAAGGTGGAAAAAGTTGTGGAAAAATTGGGGAGAATAGCAATAATGAAACAAGCAATGAATATACCGACGAGAATGGAGATGTTTGGGTCTGTTATGGAGAGGTAAATCAACCCGGATTTGAACCGTGGGACCCGAGTATTCCGGTGCCCGAAGGCTGTCCCAGCGGCAGACCGACAAGCGGCGGATTTACTCAAGGGCCTTTTGCCCAGGGCTGTACCCACCAGAATATGCAGTCACCGGCAGTGGATATCGGAACCGGAAATGGAACTCCAATATACGCCACACACACAGGGATAGCTGAAATCGGTTATGACGGAGTAAGTGGTTTTTATGTGAGAGTTCACGGCAAATGCGAGGGGAAGGATTTTCTAACTCATTATGGACATATGCCGGAAGGAGGACAAAAAGTTGGGGCCAACCAAAAAGTTAATGCCGGTGAGCAAATTGGAGTGGTAAATAACACCGGCAATTCGACCGGACCGCATTTACATTACAGCATCAACGGATTAGATGTTAATAAATTTGGACAGTATTTAGGGCTGTCGGTAGCAGAGACTCAACAGTTGTGGGGGTGCTGCGGCAGTTGGAACGGCAAGTACTGTCCATAGTAAGATAGAGTAATGAACCGAAAATCAACAGGCCTTCTTCTAATATCAGTATTACTAGTAGTGGGGATAGTTTGGACAAGCTTGATTCCAAAATCCCGGGATAAAAATATTGAAGTAGGACCGGAGACAATTATTGAAGGAGTAGATCCATTTTTACCAGCGGAACTAAAAAGACCGGAGGGGATAAATTGGGATAATTTTAAGATGGATGAAATAGCGGCGACGGAAAAAGTGGCAACGACAGTAAAAGGATGGAGTCAGGAAGAAATTAATCGGGTGGTACTGACATTGGGGGAAAAGGTGAGCAGTGTCAGACAAACAGGGAGTTGGACAACTTTCGGCAATGAAAAAAAGGGCGGTTTTGTTGACCGGCTGAATAACTTAGTTGAGTGGCAAAAAAGAATTGACAACAGAGAGGAAATTCCTAAAGGAAAACTATTAAACCAGGAAGGGGCCGGAAAGAAAATAACTGACTTGGTGGAAAAAATTGAGGGAGAGAAAGTAAAACTGATTTTGAAACCAATAAAATATGTGAAAGTGGTTTATCCGCGGTGGATAGAGTGTCCAATGAGTGAAGCAGATATGGTGGTGGTTGGAGCGGATATGGAAATTGAGGGCAAGAAAATTACCAGCTTTTATGGGGAAATGGTGACGGCTGTAGTAGGTAAGGGTGGAGAAATAATAAAATTAGCATTGAGATTGCCGCCGAAAGTTACGGTCGGGGGTGAAGTAATAAGTTTTAAAACAGAAGAGGAGGTAAGAGCCGGAAGAATTGGTAATTTTGGAATAAGAGAAACGGATAATTTAAGGGTCAACGCCGTAACCGGAGAGCTGGTTTATGTTTATGAGGCTAAAAGCAATTGGGTTAAACCGTACTTTTCCATTGAGGGAAACACTTTGGCTGAAGGCGCACCGTTACGGGTATCAATGCTTTATTCAGCCGCCAAATGACGAAAATATATAAATATCGGTTAATAATAATTTTGCTAATCATGGTTGGGTTGATGGGGGCAGTGCGGTGGAGTTATCGAAATTATCCCTGGGAAAAAGTAGAGGTGGAAGTACCATCAGCTCCCCTACTAACCCCTACCAGCGCCCCGACAATCGACGCGGACTATCCGTTATGGAAACTACTGCCCTACCAGGGTATAGGCTTTGTGGTGGACCGCTACGTTGAGCCATTGACTTTAACAGTGACAGTTAAGGGAGTGGATAAAAAAATTGTAGAGAAAGAAATAGTAAAATGGTTTAAAGAAAACAAAGTGGCGACTGACAGCCATAAACTAATTTTTAACACACAATCTCCCTAAATCCCTCTTTGACAAGAGGGACTTTATACGTTTAAATCTTGTTATGAAAAAAATAATGCCTTTGTTTTTGGTTTTGTTTTCAGTTTTAGTATTAGGCGGGTGTGGGACGGCAAAACCAACCGAAAATATAAGTGAAAATATTGTGGAAAAGACCGGAGAAATCAGAGTAAAGGCAGGTGATGAATATGTGTTGTCAACTGATTTGGGGTTGGTTAACATGACCAGTACCAAAATTGATTTAGATAACTACATGAAAAAGAAAATTAAAGTAACAGGAATGTTTTCCGGGTCAACACTGTACGTCGATAAGGTGGAATTGATTAAGTAAATAAATTTAATCCTGTAATCTAACCGGCATGATAATGTGAAGAAAATGAGGGTCGGATTGGTCACGGAAAGCGCCGGGGGTGAGAGGCTCGTTTAACTCAATAACAATTTCATCACCTTTAGTGACAGCTAAAAAATCGGAAATAAATTTGTAGTTGAAAGCAATATCAAGAGGGTCACCTTCGATCCGGGCGTCTAAAGAAATCTGATTTTGACCGATTTGAGGAGCGTTGGCAGAAAGTTCAAGAAACGATTTTTTGACAGCAAATCGGACAATGTTGGCTGACTGACGGGCAAAGACGGAAGCTAAACGGATGGCCTGAGCCAGTTCGTTTTTATTGACAAATATTTTAGTGGGGGAAGATTCGGGGATAATCCGCTCGTAATTGGGATAATCACCCTCAATGAGACGGGAAACTAATTCCAAATCTTCAAGGACAAAAACAACCTGATGACGATCGGGAGTAAGACCGATTTTGATTTTAGAGGAGGAGGCGGAAAGCTTTAGAACTTCCATTAAACTTTTAGCCGGAATCAGGAGAGTGAGTTGGTCGTCTCCGGCCTTAAGATCAACGGGATTGACCAGCTTAATGTCCTTGACTGAAAGCCGGAAACCGTCAGTGGCCACCAGAGTAAGAGAAGTGGCGGAGAAACGACAAAGAACGGAGGTGAGAACCGGACGAGAATCATCGACGGCAGCGGAAAAAGCCACTTGAGAAACACTTTGGGCTAAAACGGGCAGGTCAAAATCAAAGGCGGTTTTGGAATCAAGAGAAGGGATGACTGGAAAATCGGAAGGAGGTAGAGTAGTAAAAGTAGAGGAAGCTTTGGTTGACTTAACACTCAATAAAAGCTCCTTATTTAGATCAAAATCAATTTTACCAGCGGGAAGATAGGAGACAAACTCAGTAATATCTTTGGCCGGGAGACAGAGACTACCTTCGGTCTCAACTTTGGAGCCGACCCAAAAATTAATACCCATTTCCAAATTAGTGGCTGACAATTTAAGCCGACCGGAATCAGTAGAAAAAAGAATATGATTAAGAATCGGGAGTTGGGCTTTGGCAGAAACAAAACGGGAAACATGGGTCAGGGCAGGGTTAAGGTTTTCTTCTAAAAGC
The DNA here is from genome assembly GCA_020056515.1 of Candidatus Shapirobacteria bacterium. Taxonomy (GTDB): domain Bacteria; phylum Patescibacteriota; class Microgenomatia; order UBA12405; family UBA12405; genus UBA12158. Next base: position 2,478 of record JAGVHP010000046.1, on the reverse strand, counting down.
GAGAACTTCATTTATTTATACTAGCAAGGTATAGGGGGTGGGTAAATCAGAGAAAGGGCAAATGAAAAGAAAGTGCGGTGATAAAAGATAGATAAAAAGTTTAGTTATTAGACAGTAGAGATGTTAGTAGGGAAGGTGGGAAAGTGGGAAAACAATTAAAAATTACGAATTACGAATTACGAATTTATTAAAACTTAATTTATAGTGATGTTAATAAGATGAAATAGACGACAAGTAACGAAAAGAATTTGGAATATGTCTTATAAAATGTATAACCGATTCGGGAAAAGTTCGGGGGAAAAAGGAAAAGAGAATTGTGGACAAGTTGGTGGATAAGTGGAGGTAAAAAGTGGAAAAGTGAAAATTGAGTTAAAGGGAGTCAATAATCCGGTTGATAAGTGAGCGGGTTTGGGGATTGGTGTTGAAATCTGCCGTCATTTTATCGCGGGCATGCATGATACTGGTATGGTCGCGGCCGCCAAGAAGCCGACCAACCTCTTCAAGAGGAAGCTTGGACTCGGTTAAGAGAAGGTAGGCGGTAATATGGCGGGCGGTAACTAAATCTTTTTGACGGGAAGAACCGCAAAGCTCGGAGGTTTTTAAATTAAAATAATGGGCGCAAACGGAGAGGAGATGGCGGGGGTTTAGTTTATCGGCAGAAATTGGGGTACCGTTTTGAGAAGATAAGGAAAACATAGTTTCAATAAAGTTGAGATTAATGGCGGAGAGATGTTGAGAAAGGGCTTTGGCGGCAATTTCCTGCACCCTGCCCTCAATATCTCGGGTGTTACTTAAAAGCTTGTCGGCTAAATAAGCAGTAGCATCGGAGTCAATAATAATCCCCTTTTCGGCGGCTTTTTGCTGAATAATAGCGGAGCGCATTTCATAATCGGGGGTTTGAATGTCAACGGTTAGACCCCCCATAAAGCGGGAGATGAGACGATCTTCGAGACCCTTGATTTCATCGGGACGGCGGTCAGAGGTGAGAACTACCTGTTTACCGGTCATATGAAGAGCGTTGAAGGTGTGGAAGAATTCCTCTTGAGTATAATCCTTACCGGCAATAAACTGAATGTCGTCAACCAAAATACAATCAAGGGAGCGATAGCGGTCTTTGAAAGAGGAAATATTTTTGGATTTTAGAGACGAGATAAGTTCATTGCCAAAAGTTTCGGCGGGAAAATAACGAACTTTTAAATCAGGATTGTTTTTGAGAAGTTCGTGACCGATGGCCTGCATCAGGTGAGTTTTACCAACCCCGACACCTCCCCAAATATAAAAGGGGTTGTAAGAGAGGCCGGGGTTTTTAACGATTCCTTGGGCGGCGGCGAAGGCAAAATTATTGCTGTTGCCGACAATCAGATTGTCGAAAGTATATTTGGGATGGAGACCGGAACGGACGGCGGCGAGAGCAGGGGAAGAATTTTTTTGGTAGGAAAAGAGAGGGGTAGAGTCGAGAGTGGAGCCGGAAGAAACGGATTTGACTTCGAAGATAAGGGTGTTTTGAGACTGGGTATGGCGGTCGAGGGCGGTTTTGAAATGCTGGTAATAGTCTTTTTTATTTTTATCGGCGATGGTGGAATAATTGCAACCAATAGTGGCAGTATGGTTCTCTAAACTTAAAAGGCGGGTAGGTTCGATATAAACTTTATAGACACCAGTAGAAAGATCAATCCGTAGTTCTTCCTGAACTTTTTTCCAAAGTGATTCTAATTCCATTAAAATAGGATAAAAAATAATAAGGCAAGAAGATTCCGGGGGAAGATATCCACATCATCATAATGCAGTTTTCCACAATTGGGAAGATATCAATTTTTATGCATAGCGTGATAAAATGGAAACATGAAACAAAAAGGAACATATCAACCCAAAAAAAAGAGAAGAGCCAGAGTCCATGGATTTTTAAAAAGAATGGCAACAGCTAAGGGCCGAAAGACAATTAAAAAAAGAAGACTTAAGGGTCGAAAGAAGCTAACAGTTTCCAGTAAATACTAGTGCTGAAAAAAGAAATTTCAGAAGTGATTGAGTCAGGCAAAAAAATTGAAGGATTGGACTGGTGGGCAAGGTATAAAGGAGGAAAAGCTGGTTTGGTGGTGATGGTTTCTAAAAAAATAATTAAACTAGCAACGCGACGAAACCGGATTAGGAGAAAAATAAAAGAGAGTTTACGCATTTTGATAAAAGAAAAAAATATTAGATTGGTGGTTTATGTAAAAAAAGATAATGAAAAAATTGGTGATGAAATTGCTTCTCTTTTATAAAAAGCACGTATCGCGGGGTTATAATTGTCGCTTTAGCCCAAGTTGCAGTGAATATACTTATCAAGCGGTGGAAAAATATGGAGTGGTAAAAGGGCTGTGGTTGGGAACTAAAAGGGTGGTTAAGTGTAATCCGTGGAGTAAAGGCGGGGTTGATCTGGTAAAATAGCAAGTCTTATGAATATTTTCGTGGCTCCGTTTGTCAACGCTTTATTTGGTT
>JAGVHP010000022.1 GCA_020056515.1 Candidatus Shapirobacteria bacterium | reverse complement strand
TTACCTCCAAAATTAAAAAATTAATTGATGCCGGTGTCTCTCCCCAAAAAATTGCCGTACTATTTCGCAACAACACCGATATTCTTGATTTGCTGCCGATTCTTTCCGCCCTAAAAATCAAATATGTCAAAGATTTTGGCATCAATATTTTGCAGCAGCCTCTCATTCTTCAGTTGCTCGATTTATTAATACTTTTATCCCGCCCCGACGATACTATCCTAAAAAACAAAGTTCTCAATTTTTCTTTTTTATCTTTTCCCTCTCTTTCTCTTTACCACTACCTTCACAACCCAAAATCTTCAAAAATATCATCCAAATTTAAAAAACGTCTGAAAAGATTCGAAAAACGTCTAGCTCGTTTTCAAAAACTCAAAGTCAATTTACCTCCCGATAAACTATTTAATCTGGCTATTCGTCGTTTTAAATATCTAAAATATATTTTAAAACATCAGGATATCGAAGCTCTCAAGCAATTGAATCGCCTCTATTCCGAATTCAAAATCCAGCGATCCACCACTCCACTTTCTTTTGACGATATCGTCGCCCGGCTTCAAGTTTACGTAGACAATAATTTGTCTTTAGTTTCTCCGCCACTTTTGTCCGACAACCCCCAAAGCATCCGGCTTTTAACTGTTCACAAAGCCAAAGGTTTGGAATTCGAGCATGTTTTTTTAATCAAAAATCTAGCTACCCGCTGGGAATCGGCCAGAGGCCTTAACAAAATCTCCCTACCTTTAGGAATATTACGTTCCGAACCTCTCACCGCGAATATCGATTTAGAGCTCGAGGAAAACCGGCGTCTCTTTTATGTCGCCTTGACGCGCGCTCAAAATCAGATCTATCTCTCTTACACCAAACTCAATCCCGAGGGTCGCGAACTTCCCCCCACCCGTTTTCTTTCCGAAATCGATCCTCTCTTTATCGAAATTCAGGGTCCCGATTCCCAAACCGAAATTGATTCTCTTCGATCCCAGTTTTCCCCCAAAGAAACTAAAGTTCTCTCTGTTGATTTACACGATTATTTAAAATATTTTTTCGACCACCATTATCGCCTTAATATCAGCCACATTAATTCCTACCACAAATGCCCTTTTTGTTTTTTTATTAACACTATCCTCCGTCTCCCTAAATCTAAGAATAATTTTCTCTCTTTTGGCACCTCTGTCCATGGAGCCCTGGCCTATCTCCATTCCACTCCCAAAGTTCCCCCTCTTGATGAGTTACTCACTATTTTTGATAAGAATTTATCAAGGGAAAAATTAACTCCCGCCAACTTAATTACTCTCTCAAAGAGGGGACACGAGGCGCTGACCCTATATTACCAGCATTACCTTTCCGAATTCGGCGGCAAGTGCTTAATTGAACATGATTTTAAGCCCTATTTAGCCTCTTTTGAAAACATCCCTATCACCGGCAAAATTGACAAAATTGAAATTTTAAGCGGTCACCAGGTCAATGTCGTCGATTTCAAAACCGGCTCTCCCGACAACAAATATAAAGAATTAAAACCCGATGGTGATTATTTCCGCCAGCTGATTTTCTATAAAATTTTGGCTGACCACAGCCCTGGTTTTGGTTATCAGGTCATCTCCGGTACTATTGATTTTATCGAAACTAAGGACAATGGCGCTTTTGCCAGACATAACTTTAAAATCGTTCCCGAGGCCATTACCGATATGGAAAAAGTCATCAAAGATGTCTATTCCAAAATCACTTCTTTTAAATTCTCTCCCTCTTCCGACTGCTCCGACCCCGACCATCTTCATTATTTATCCGAAAAATATTTCAAATGAAGTGCTTAATATTCGATTTTGACGGTACTATAGTTGATAATTTGCCACAAGTTTTTGGATTATTAAAAGAAAATCTTAACCGTAAAAACATTGATTTAAGCAAATATTCGCTTGAATATCTCCGCCAAACAGGTGTTAAAAAGTTTATGAAACAAATTAAAATCTCGAAATTAGAATTATTTTCTATCTACTTAGACATAAAAAAGAAAATCCACCAAAACCTCAACGATAATCCTCCCGTTAAAGGTCTTCCAACCGTTTTATCCGAACTTAAGAAAAAATACCTGTTAATAATATTTAGTTCCAACAAACCAAAAAATATTTCCAACTATCTTCAGAAATATCATCTTGAAAAATATTTTTCCGAAATTGCCGAAGATTCTTCCTATTTTGGTAAACACGTCGGATTAAATAAAATCGTCAAAGAGCACCATCTCAATCAACAAGAAGTCCTTTATCTTGGTGATGAAAGTCGCGATATTGAAGCCGCCCGAAAAACCGGTATAAAATCAGGTGCAGTTTTGTGGGGTTTTGAAGGTGACAAATTGTTAGCTTCTTTCTCTCCTGATTTCTTATTTACCCACCCCAATGAATTATTAAAAATAGTTTAACCATGTCAATGAAACTGCAAATAGATACAAAAACATCTGATCCTCAGGAGGAACTATTAACTCAAGTCGACGAGAACAATTCCGTCATCGGTAGTATTAGTCGGGGTAAAGCACATAACATTGTTGGTGTCTTTTATCGCACTATCTATGTTCTTGTATTTAATGATCAAGGTGAAGTTCTTATCCAAAAACGGAGTCCCTCCAAAGATCTTTACCCCAACCGTTGGGATCTTAGCGTTGGTGGTCACGTAAATTTTGGGAAAAATTATCTTGAGACAGCCATCAGGGAGGTTAAAGAAGAACTTGGTTTTAAAGTTGATAAAACTAATTTGATTTTCAAGGGTGAAGTTTTAGTCAAACTTTCCAAAGCTGGAGAGTTCTTTAGTGTTTTTGAGTACAAACTAAATCCAGACCAGGTTATTTCAGCAAACATTGAAGAGGTCGACGAAACAAAGTGGATGACAATTGTTGATATAAAAAAATCCATGGCAAAC
>JAGVHP010000040.1 GCA_020056515.1 Candidatus Shapirobacteria bacterium | reverse complement strand
GATCAATAGAGCAGGGTTGAGCTTTTTTAGAGAAGAGATAAGGTCGGCAGTAACAGCTAAACTTTTGGAAAAGTCCTCTTTGGAACTATCGAAGTGAAGCATGTCAAATAATTGGGACATAGCCCTAAGACGGTCAACATTTGATTGGTGGTCAAGATTAAGATAAATTGGCAGACCTTCAAGATTGGCCTTTTTAACCAGAAGATAGAGTTTTTCGGCAGTGACAAATTTGTCGGCACTTTGGGACAACTGAACAATGCAGGGTAATTTGGTGTTAACAACGGCGGCCTCAACGGCCTGATAAATTTCAAAAGAATCAATATTAAAGGCGGGGAGCGCCTGATGAGACAGAAAATAGTTGGTAAGTAATTCTTTTAGCGGGAGCATAGCTTATTAATGGTATCAAGAATGTTGACCGGCGAAAGGCCGTGGAGGCGATAAAGATCGTAGGGATCGCGGGCTGATTGGCCGAAGGAATCAGAAACAGCCAAATGGGTGAAGCGACACTTGAGAGAGGTTTTGAGAATGAGGGAGGCGACGGCTTCACCCAATCCCCCGTTTTGCTGGTGATCTTCGATAACCAGCAGACGGCCGGTTTTTTTGACTGATCTCAAAATAGTAGTAGTGTCGAGGGGTTTAAGGGAGGAACAGTTGACAATTTCTAGGGATTTTTTGGTAACAATAGAGAATACCTGAGCCAAAACAGGACCGTAACCGAGAACGGTAATATCTTTACCCGACTGTAAAACTTGAGATTTACCAATCGTAAAACCGAGACGACCGGGATAGATAACCGGAGTGGAGGGACGAACCAGGCGAAGGTAGGCAGGGTGAGAACTTTTGGCCAATACTTTAACCATTTTGTAGATCTCGGTGGCATCGATGGGAGCAAAGACTTCCATTTTAGGGAGGGAACGCATCAAGGCGATGTCTTCGAGCATCTGGTGGCTGGCACCTAATTCGCCGGTTAAGAGGCCGGCGTGATAGCCGATAATTTTTACCGGAAGATTATTTAAACAGATTGATTGTTTGATAGTAGCCAGATTAATCCCGGGGGAAAAACAGGAGTAGGTACAAAGAAAAACGTTTTTACCGGATTTGGCCAAACCGGCACTGATCCCGGCGGCATTGTTCTCGGCTACCCCGCATTCAATAAAACGGGTTTTAAAACGGGTAGAAAAACGATCGAGCATTACCGAGGGACGAAGACCAACACTAACTACATAAAGATTGGGATCGGCGGTGGCCAGCTCTAGGAGAGCCTCTGAAAAACTCTGACGCATAGATTTAATAGGAGGTGATTTCGAGTTCATTTTTAGCTTGAAGATATAAGGCAGCTGGTAGTTTTTTGACATCATGATAATGGTAATCGTTTTCCATAAAGGAAATACCTTTACCCATAGTGGTTTTGGCAATAATAGCAGCTGGATAAATAGTGGAGGCTTTGGCAATTTTTAGAGCTTTAATTAGGGCAGAAAGATCGTGGCCATTGACAGTCTGGACTGTCCAGCCAAAGCGAAGGTATTTACCGGCCAGTTCCCCTAGAGGCATAATATCGGCAGTGGTACCGCCGATTTGCTGACCATTGTAGTCAACAATATTGATCAAATTTCCCTGGTGATATTTGTTGGCAAACATAATGGCTTCCCAAATTTGACCTTCATCGTGTTCGCCGTCGGTGGTCAGACACACTGTATGGTGATCTTTGTCGCCCAAGCTTAATCCGGAGGCAAAGGAGAGACCCTGGCCGAGGGATCCGGAAGAATACTCAACTCCGGAAACGGAAACAGAAACATGGCCTTCGAGACGGGAATCAATATCGCTGAAAGTGCTTAAATCCGAATACTTAATTTTACCTAGTTTGGCTAAGATGGCGTAAAGGGTAGGGCAAAGATGGCCGGCAGACAGAATAAAATGATCACGGTCAAAATTGAAAATGTGGGAAAAATATAGAGCTACCATAATTTCAACACTGGAGAGAGATCCGCCAATGTGACCGGCACCGGCAGTATTAATCATTTCCAGGACAGAGAGCCGGACTTCAGAAGCGATGGCGGACAAGGGATGTTTTTTATTAGCGAAGATATTCATCTATACTAGTATAGGGTATGGAAAAGTATCGTCAAAGCATCACCGGTTTTGTCAAAAGAAAAATCGAGGATGATGAGGTGGTGGAAGAGTTGACCAATGATATATTAATGGCGGCATATGGGGCCAAGAAAAATTTTCGTGGTGAATCGGAGGAATTCAGTTGGATTTGCGGAATTGCTAAACATAAAATTATTGACTATTACCGAAAAAAGAAAATTAAAACTATTCTTTTTTCAGTAAATCCTGCTTTTGAAGAAATCGCCGATAAATCTCTGATGCCGGAAAGGGATGTGTTGAAAGAAGAACTAAAAAATGAAATCAGAAAAACCTTCAGAGAATTGTCAGCGGGTTATGGCAAAATACTGCGACTAAAGTATTTGGAGGGCTATAAAACCAAAACTATTGCCTTGAGATTTAAAACAACGGTAAAGGCAATAGAATCCCGGCTGCGGCGGGCAAAAATTCAATTTCGAAAAATTTGGAATTATGATAAAAAAGCGGCTGTGGAAGATATTAAAGTTGGGCGGATTAATCGGGGTAAGACAAGGATATAAATTAACCCGGAATTGGTATCAGATCTACTACGAGCCGGAACTGGTAATCCGGGAGTTGCGGGAAATGAGGGATAAATCACAGATATTTCTGATTTTAGTAACGGCTTTGGCTCCCCTATTTTTATATGTGGCAGCCAGGGTGATTTATGATCTTTGGAAATATCGAAGCATAGTTTTGATTACTGGCAGCGGTTTGGACTTGGCACTGGGTTTGGAGGTAGTTATTT
>JAGVHP010000029.1 GCA_020056515.1 Candidatus Shapirobacteria bacterium | reverse complement strand
TCTTCCGATCTAATGGGCTGTAGAAATTATGAAACGAAACCAAATTGAATATTTCGACGGCCCCGGTGAAGCCGCTTTCTATGCTCCCAAAATGGATTTAATGGCTACCGATGCCTTGGGACGTGAATGGCAACTATCCACCGTTCAAATTGATTATTTCATGCCCGAAAGATTCGAACTGGAATATACCGACCAAAACGGCCAAAAAGCCAGACCTGTTATGCTTCATCGAGCCATTGTCGGTTCACCTGAAAGATTCTTAATGATTCTTATTGAACATTTTGCCGGAGCCTTTCCGGTTTGGCTTAGCCCAGTTCAGGCCAAAATTATTCCCATCACTGACGCCCAACATGAGTATTCTCGAAAAGTTTTTGAGAAATTAAAAGTTGAAGGGATAAGAGTAGAAATCGATGATCGTCCCGAAAAAATGCAGGCCAAAATCCGTGATGCCCAATTGGCAAAAATTCCCTATATGCTCATCATCGGCACCCGGGAAGCGGAATCAAAATCCGTCGCTGTCCGACAACGCGACAATCAGGATCTTGGTGCCTTAAATATTAATGACTTTTTGGCCAAAATTAAGGAACAAATTACCACCAAATCCCTTAATTTGATAAAATAAGCCACATGTATCCTCAAAGAACCTTTGCCCCCCGCTATCGGATTAATCAATATATTACGGCACCGGAATTTAGGTTAATCGATGAGAATGCCAAACAAATTGGTATTATGTCCCGCGATGAAGCCATTAAACTTTCCCGTGAAAGTGGCCTCGATCTTATTGAGATTGCCCCTAAAGCAGTTCCACCGGTAGTTAAACTAATCGAATTTTCCAAATTTAAATATCAAGAGGCCAAAAAACAAAAAGCCGAAAAAAGGGGAATTAAGGGTGGTGAAACCAAGGAAATTCAAATGACCCCTTTTATTGGAGAAAGGGATTTTGAAACCAGAATAAAGAGGGCCTCTCAATTTTTATCTACTGGAAATAAAGTCAAAATCAGTATAAAATTCCAAGGTCGCCAAATTCAGAAACCGGAATTTGGCCACCAGTTACTAGCCCGGTTTATTAAGGACCTATCCATTATCACCCCGGTAACACCTGACAGTGAAGCCAAGCTAATCGGTAAAAGACTCCTGTTAACCCTGTCGTCCAATAAAAGTAAAAACAAAAATGAGAAAACCAAATCGTAAACACAAAGTAACCAAATCAGTCAGAAACCGTTTTGAGGTTACTAAAAACGGCAAAGTCTTACGTCGTTCTTCATTCAATCGTCATCTTAGACGCAAAAAATCCAAAAAACAATTACGCCGTCTTAGGGGTAAAAAACCGGTTCTTGGCCGTTTCGCTATAAAAGTTAAAAAAATCCTCGGCCTTGCTTAATCCACCCTGACCCTCCTTTGACAAGGAGGGAATAATAATGAAAACTAATATATCTTTATTAATTAAAAATTGTAATGTTCTCCCTTGTCAAAGGGAGAAATAAAGAGGGATTTTTATGAGAGTCAAAACTGGTACCGTCCGACGTGCTTTTCACAAAAAAGTTCTCAAGGCCGCCAAGGGCTATTGGATGACTCGGCACAAGCGCTACAAAGTCGCCGCCGAAGCTATCCTTCATGCCGGTCAGTATGCCTACAACGGCCGCCGTCTCCGTCGCCGGGATCTTCGCAAACTCTGGATTATTCGCCTCAACGCCGCTCTTAAAGAATTTAATTTGGGTTATTCCAGATTTATCAACATGGCTAAAACCGCCAAAATGGTTCTCAACCGCAAAATGCTTTCGGAACTAGCCATCAATGACCCCACCGTCTTTAAATCAATCGTTAATTCTGTTTCTACCTTTAAAAAATAAAATAGGGAACTTTTCAATTAAAGCTCCCTGATGGGAGCTTTTTTTATATAATAAAACCAATGGACCTAGACCAGATCAAAAAACAAATCACTAATATCACTACTTCTGCCGAGTTGGAAAAAATCCGCATTGAACTTCTTGGCCGTCATGGATTATTAAACAAACTCTTCGCTGATATTGAAAATCAACCCGATCCCAAGGCCTACGGCCAACTTCTAAATCAACAAAAAAAAGAAATCGAAAAATTAATTAAAGATAAACAATCATCGTTTAAACCTGACAACCAAGTTCCATTATCAAAAAAAAGGGGTTTACCCGCCGTAGCTCCCAAGATGGCCTTTGGCCATTTAGCGAAGGTGGGCCACCTTCATCCTATTACCATCACTGAACGCCAGATTAACGAAATCTTCCGAAATTTAGGTTTTTCCCTCTATGACGGCCCCGAAATTGAAACTGACGAATTCTGTTTCCAGCGTCTCAATGTCCCCCGAAATCATCCGGCCCGGGAGATGCAGGACAGTATTTATATTCATGAACCTGAATATCTACTTCGTACTCAAACCTCAAGCATTGAGGCCAGATTATTAGCCCAAGAAAAACCGCCTTTTAAAGCTGCCTTTCCGGGGCGTACCTACCGAAACGAAAAAGTCACCAAAAGCAATCACTTCATTTTTCATCAATACCAAGGTGTGGCAATTGATAAAAACATAACCCTCAAAGACGCGATTGGTACTTTTAACACTCTTTTTGAAGAGCTCTACGGTAACAATGTCCATGCCCGTTATCGCTGCAAATACTATCCGGAAGTGGAACCCGGAATGGGATTTGATTTGGAATGTTTTTCCTGTCACGGTGTCGGTTGTTCTATTTGTAAAGGGGCCGGCTGGATTGAGATGGGTGGAGCGGGTATTATCCACCCTAAAGTTCTGACTATGGCCGGAATTGATCCCAAAATCTGGCGCGGTTTCGCTTTTGCCCTTGGTCTTGACCGCTGGGTTATGGCTAAATTCAATATCACTGACATCCGCACTTTACTTGGTGGCAACCTCGCCTATAAACCAAACGTATTGTGAAACACAATATATACATCATAAATATTTTTTCTCCCCGCCCTGTCAAGGGAGGGGTCAGGGGAGGGTTTGTCTTATGAAACTAATATATTCTGAAATAAAAAAATGGTTGCCGGATTTGACTATCGACGCCAAAACTCTTCGTGACGACCTAACCCTTATAGGTCATTTTGCATCCGGTTATGAAGAAATCGAAGGAGAAATTATTCTCGACCTGGAAATCCGTCAAAACCGGGCCGACTGTCTGGGCTATTACGGCATTGCTCGTGATTTGGCTGTTTTTTATAAAATCAATCTGGTGTTACCACAGATAAATACCATAAATTACTCCAATACCCCTGTTCCTATTACCGTCTCTTCACCCGATGTCCACCGAATTCAAGCCACCTCAATTTCTGGTATAAAAAACTCCCTGTCTCCCGACTGGCTTGTCAGGTTTCTCAAACTTCATGACATCAATTCCATTAATACCCTTGTCGACTTAACCAATTACATCATGCTGGAGTGGGGGATTCCCTGTCACGCTTTTGACACCAACAAATCAACCAAACTAATTTGGGAAAATAATCAAAGATATTCCGAATTTATTTCGCTAGATGGCACCAAAATTAAGCTTCAACCTCAAAATCTGGTTATTTCTGACGGAAAAGAAGTTTTGTCTCTATCTTTCATCGGTGGCCAAAATTCCGGCATCAATCTTGATACCACCGATTCTATATTGGAAATGGCCGTTTACAACCGTTCCCGGGTTCGAAACGATTCCAGAAGTCTCAAAACCATTACCGAAGCCTCTATTCGATTGGATAAAGAACTGGATACTGAAACCATCCCGCTGGCTTTTTCTCATCTCCTTTCTTTAATTCAAAAACACTGTCAAGCAGTTATTAATGGCAAACTTTTTGATGTTTATCCCGTCAAAACAACTCTCACTCCTATCGCTTTCGATTCCCAAAAACCATCGCTTTATGCCGGCATTGATATTCCTCCAGATTTTTCAAAACAAATCTTATCTTCTCTAAAATGTTCAATTTCCCCTCTTGTCAAAGAGGGGATTAAGGGGAGATTGTCAGTCACCCCGCCGTCTCTTCGAAAAGATCTGATCATTGAAAAAGATTTAATTGAAGAAATTCTTCGTTTTTATGGCTACAATAAAATCCCCACCGATACTCCGATTGATTCCACCTCCCTTTCCGACATTACTCCGCCCCTTTTATATTTAATTGAAAAATTAAAAGACGATTTGGTGGCTCTGGGTTACGACGAAGTCCGCTCCTGGCCGCTAGTTTCCGACACCATCGACCCAGCTACTGTTATCAAAACCGAAAACTCCATCAATTCCGATTACCCTTATTTAAGGCAAAACATAATTCAGTCCTTAGAGCATCAGCTTGGAAAATATATTCGTTTCAAATTACCATTATCTCAATTTTTTGAAATTGGTAAAATTTTCTTTCAAGAAAAAGGTAAATACACCGAAAAATACGCCTTAGGTGTTTATCACCACAATCCTACTCAACTAAAAATTGACTTACAAAAATTGAATCTGCCTTATAAAACCGATAACACTTTCAAGCAAATCATTCTTGATGACCTTCCCAAATCCGATAAATACATTCCAAAAGTTATTGATAATAATGCTGTCGAACTAAGATCCCAAATAATTACTCTCGATGCCAATGTTAATCTCGACCCTCCTCAAGATCCTATTAAATTAATTAAAAAATATTCGTCCTCAATTGATCCTAAAATATTATGGTCAATGGAAATCATCGACATCTACCAAACCCGCTACACTTTTCGTGTTTCTTATTACAATTGCGATGCCTTAACCGCTAAAAAAATCCACCTTTCTACCTTTAATCTAAATTAGCAGACCTGCATTGTGACTGCTAACTAAGTGATCAAAATAGAAACCTCCCTATCTTAGGTTAATATACTATATCGTTCTATATCGTACCGGATCCTGTCGGGCTTAAAACCGGAGTAAGGGACAATGTCGGCACCGAAGTCGGTGTCAACAGAAGAGGCGGTATCAAGGTTGGTATTAAAGTTGGGGTGGGGGTCGGAGTTTGAGTTGGGGTGGGGGATGGTGTCCAGTCCCAAGGCTTATTGACCCCAATATGTATCTCTCTTTCCGCTGAATTTCCGTCTTTATCTGTCGCCCTCACTTTTAGAGCATACAAACCATCATCCAAATTCAGTCGGGTTTCATATGGCCGCTCTGTCCAGACCTTAATCTCCCCTCCGTTTATCCATAGCTTAACTTCGGTAATTTTTTTCAGTGAACCGGTGCTTATTTTGACATCAAAACCATTACTGGTAGTCGCCCTATCTCCCGGAGTATCAAAATTAACCACTACCTGGCCCCCTCCCCGACAGAATTCTTGCGGTGGGTTATATTTGTCCTTTTCTCCCTGTTGATTAATCCAACTATCAATTCCCTCTTGCCAGCGGTTTTTTCCGTCAGTTGATATCGGATCGGTTTCGCTGAATTTAAAATATTCTTTTTCATCAAAACTACCGTTAGCCACATCTTCCGGAGTTGCCAACCCGGCTCTATCTTTACATACTTTTAACTTTAAATGAATTGGGTCCGGACCATTTGGCTGCGTCCCGTCAATAAAATATTCTGAACGGAAGGCATATCCGTCATGAGCCACCCAACCGGAAACCCGGTCTACCTCTAAATTTACAATTTTGTCCGGAATCGGAAAATCTTGCTTATTCCGTTGTGGCAACATTGATAACATTATCCGTCGCCAAATCGGGGACGCTCCCGACACCCCTGAAGCCACCTTACCCATGGGCGAATTATTATTGTTACCTACCCAAACCACCGATAATAAATTAGGAGTCCAGCCGATGGTCCAATTATCCCTCTTATCGTTTGTTGTTCCGGTTTTTACTGCTACCTGATAGTTGGGAATAGAGAGATTGTTGACTGTTCCAAAGGTAATTTCCCGGGCTGAATTGTCAGACAATATATTGGAAATTATAAAAGCTTCCTGGGGAGTCATCACTGCCTGACCCGGAACCGGTCTGTATTCTTCCAGTGTCTGACCTTTGGCATCCTCCACTTTCAACACTCCCAAGGGCTCCACTTTTTTACCTCCGTTGGCAAAAGCGCAATAGGTCATCCCCATATCAATCATTCGCACATCGGCCCCGCCCAAAGTTACCGATAAACCATAACGCCGTAAGTTTTCTGCCGTTGGCTCCAGTGTCGATATACCCATTTCATAGGCCTGCTTCATCATATTAGGTAACCCTACCCGGGCCAACATTTTTACGGCAATCGTATTTATTGAGTTTCCTAAAGCTGCCCGTAAACTCAACGGACCTAAAAATTTCCCGGTATAATTTTGCGGGCTATAATCTTTTTGACCTGCCACCCCCGGAAAAGTCACTGGTGTATCCATAATTAAAGAAGATGCCGTATAACCCCTCTTAATCGCCATTAAATAAGTAATTGGCTTGATGGCTGACCCCGGTTGACGTAGAGCTTGGGTGGTAACATTAAACTTGCCGTCAGTTTTAGTCGAAGAGTAATCCCGGCTTCCCACCATCGCCAATACCTGACCATTGCTTGGATCTATCACCATCGCCGCCCCGTTGGTAAAGCCCAATTTCTCCCCCTTGTCCACTTCCTCACTCACGATTTTTTGAACCTCCCTCTGAATCTTTAGATCCAAGGTAGTCGTAATTTTTAAACCCCCACCCTCTACCATCTCTTCCCCGTATTTTTTTGACAGTTCATCTTTTACCCAAAATATAAAATGCGGGGCCAAAAGCTGACTTTTATTTTCGAAAAATTTATAGTTAGACACTTCCAACATGGTTTCTTTCTTTTGGTCTTCGGTAATATAGCCATCTTCCACCATTCGGTTTAATACATGTTCGCTTCTGCCAATATAAGCTGTCGGGGTGTGGGAAAATGGCGAATAGGCATTAGGACGTTGCGGAAACCCCGCCAATATTACTGACTCGGCAAAGGTTAAATCGGTTACTTTCTTGCCAAAATACTGTTCACTGCCCGCTCCTACCCCCCAAGCCGAACCCCCATAGGGTGCCTCATTCAGATACATCAAAAGAATTTCATCCTTTTTATATTTAGCCTCAATTTGAACCGCTAAAATAAACTCTTTTATTTTCCGGGTAATTGACACCTCCGAAGTCAATAATACATTTTTTACCAGCTGTTGAGTCAACGTTGAACCCCCGGTTAATTTATGAAAATAAAATATGTTTTTTACTATTCTGAACGGCGTTAACGGATCAAAACCGGAATGTTTATAAAACTCCTTATCTTCCACCGCAATGGTTGCTTTTTTCAAAAATTCCGGTATATCAACCCAGCTCACCGGCGTCCTTTTGGCATCCTTGTAAACGTCATAAATCAACTCTCCGTTTCTATCAAATATCCTACTGGTAAACCCCTCCCGCCTGACTACCTTGGCCGGGTTGGGTAAATCTTTGGAAAACCAGACAAAGAGCCCCAAAAGCCCTAAAAACACCGCCCCCGTCATCACCAACAAAAACCCAAAAAAACTATACCAGCTGATCTTTTTTATCAAATTTTGCCAACAACAACTCAAATAAATTTTGGTCATTTAATCAATATTCCCAAAAAGGGGATCATTCCTGACAATAGCAGAGCCAATGTGGCTATGGCTAAAATAAAAGTCCTTATTTGTTTCTTTTTAAGGTGGATTAGTCTCATTAAATAATGATAACATGGGAAAATGTCCACCCTAAGAAACCTTGTTGGCATTGGCCCAAAAACAGAAACGTATTTAAATAAACTGGAAATATTTACTCCCAAAGACTTGCTCTTTCATTTTCCTTATCGCTATCTTGATTTCACCCATATTACCAAAATAAAAAACTTAATACCTAACACTTTAGTCACCATTAACGGAACACTTATTTCCTTCCAAAACATTTTTACCCGTCGAGGTAAAAACCTTCAAAAAGCTAAATTAATTGACGATACCGGAACTATTAATCTTCTCTGGTTTAACCAACCCTATTTATCAAAAACGCTTCATCTCGGCCTCTCTGTCAGCGTCGCCGGACAAGTTGGCCTTTTCCAAAACCGGCTCACCCTAATTTCCCCTCGAATCAGTGCTACTGCCGCCGGTAAAATTCTGCCAATTTACCCTACTACTGCCCACCTTAGTTCGGCAAACCTTTCCAAAATAATAATCTCGAACTTATCCTGCCTCCTAAGCGATATCGTTGATCTTCTCCCTCAAAAAGTTCTTAAAGACTTTTCTCTAATGGCTCTTCGGGCTTCTCTTAAAGAAATTCATCAACCCAGCTCAATTAAGTTGTTAAATATCGCTCAAAAACGCCTTAAAATCAATGAATTTCTGTCCATCTTAGCTTTTAGTCATCATCAAAAAACCGAAATCCAAACCTTGTCTTGTGCCTTTACCTTAAAGAATAAAGCCAAAATCAACACTTTTATTAAAAATTTACCTTTCAACCTTACTTCCTCCCAACTCCTTGCCTGGAAGGAGTTAAAAAATGACCTCCTGCTCTCAATTCCCTGTCACCGGCTATTAAGCGGCGACGTCGGTTCAGGAAAAACCATTATTGCCCTCCTGGGTTGTTATCTCAATCATCTAAATGGTTATCAAAGCCTATATCTGGCTCCCACTGAAATTTTAGCTCATCAACATGTTTTGACTTTTAAAAAATTTTTACCTAAAATTCCCATTTTTCTCTTAACCTCCAAAAACAAACTAAAAAATATCCCCCAAAATGTCATTATCATTTCCACTCACGCCGCCCTTTATCAACCTCAAAACTTTTTTAACCGCCTGGCCTTTGTCGTAATTGACGAACAGCATAAATTTGGGGTTGATCAACGAAATTTCTTTTATCATTCCGGTAATACCGGGAACCTATCTAACCCCCACACCCTGACTATGACCGCCACTCCAATACCCCGAACCCTATCCCTGACTCTCTTGGGCCATCTCGACCTCTCCCGGCTAGAAACTCTACCTGACCGTAAACCAGTCTCTACCTTTTATATTCCAACAGACAAAATTTCTGCCTGCTATCAATGGCTGACGAAACACATAAATGAAACCCAGCAACAAGTCTTTTTTGTCTGTCCGTTTATTGACGACTCCGAAACCCTAACTGAAGTTAAATCCGTCAAAACCGAATTTGACAATTTAAAAACCATCTTTCCTCAATTTAAACTCGAATTTCTTCACAGTCAAATCCCGACCAATCAAAAAGATAAAATAATTGCCGATTTTGTCAATAAAAAAACTAATATTCTGGTAACCACTCCCGTCATTGAAGTTGGTATTGATATTCCCAATGCCACTGTCATGGTAATCGAATCAGCCGACCATTTCGGTCTCGCCTCTCTCCATCAACTTCGTGGCCGCGTCGGCAGAAGTGATAAAAAGTCTTATTGTTTTCTTCTCTGTCAACAACCCTCATTGGTTGCCCAAAACCGTCTTTCTTTTTTGGAAAAACACCACGACGGTTTTAAAATTGCCGAGTATGATCTTAAAAATAGGGGACCGGGCGTTCTTTATTCCACCCTCCAGCACGGTTTTCCCTCTCTCTCCTTAGCTACTATCGATGATATTGATACTCTTTCCGTCTCCCAAAAAATCTTTGAAAAAATCAGAGCTATTCCCGGTTTCAATCTCCAAAAACTAATAACCCATCCAGCTGAAAATAAAGTCACCGTTAATTAATCTAATCCCTCTAAATCTCCCAATGACTGGGAGACTTTATAACAAAATTATGAAAGACATCGAAGTTGAAGCGATAAACTCAAAAAGAGGTTGTATTGGTTATTTGCCGCAATTAACATATATGTCAAAGAAAAATCGAAATAGTTCGACTGAAGTAGAAAATAAAATCTGGAACAAAGTATTAAGAAAAAGACAAACAGGTTTTATTTTTTACGACAAAAACCAATTTTTAGATTTGTGGTTGATTTTTATTGCTCAAAATTAAGACTGGCTATTGAGATTGACGGTAGTTCACACATTAAAAAAAGTGTTTATGATGAAGAAAGAGACAAATTTCTAATACAAATTGGCATTAAAACCATTAGATTTACAAACAATGACGTGATTAAAGATATTAACACTGTAAAAAACAAAATTTTCTCCCTTGTCAAAGGGAGAAGCGGCATAGCCGAGAGGGATTAAACGTCAAACAGGTCTGACTAGTTACCGAATTTCTTTGCTATAATAACCCCATGACAGCACTTCCAAAACATTGGCCATCTAGTCGTCGTCAGGGCCGCCGTCGGGCTACCCAAACCGGCCCCCGCCTTGCTTCCGTCACTACTTGTAAACATTGCGGTCAGGTTAAACGTCCTGGCTTTCTTTGTCAAAACTGCCATCAGTGAAAAGTAAATTTGACCCTCGTCATCAAAAAAGAATCGGTTTGTTTAGATATCTTTTTGCCTGGGAATCGACTAAAACTATTCCAAATCCCAAAATTACCAAAATTCTCTCCAAAATCTCTTCAATTGATGCCGTCATTACCCTCCATGCCCCCAAATGGCCGGTTGACAAAATCAACCGGGTTGATCTCTCAATTCTTCGGCTGGCTATTTTTGAACTGCTTTTTTCCCAAGCTTCCGTTCCCCCAAAAGTTATCATTGATGAGGCCATCGAAATCGGCAAAGAATACGGTAATGAATCATCTGGTTCTTTCATTAACGCCGTTTTGGGTTCAATATTAAAAGATAAACATGACACCTCAAAAATCTGACCTAAACCAGCTTCAAAAAATCCTTAAAATTAAATTCAAGGATCCGTCTCTTTTAAACCAAGCCTTGGTTCACCGCAGCAGCTTAAACGAATCCAGAAACAAATTTTCTGAGTCAAACGAAAGATTTGAATTTTTAGGTGACGCCGCCCTGGAGCTTTGGTCCTCAACCGTCCTTTTCTCTGAATTTCCCCGCCTAGCCGAAGGTGAATTAACCAACCTCCGCAGTCTTATCGTCCGCACCGAAAATCTGGCTCAGGTGGCTACTGATTTAAACTTGGGCTCCTTTTTATATCTTAGCCGGGGTGAAGAAACTCATGGCGGTCGTCTCAACGCTTCTATTTTGGCTGATAGTCTTGAAGCTCTAATCGGTGCTCTGTATCTTGATCGGGGCTTTCTGGCCACCGGCAAAATACTTGACAAGATTTTTGCCAAAAGCATCAAAAATCTCTCTGCCAAAACCCACTATAAAGATCCCAAGAGTTTATTTCAGGAAATCGCCCAAGCTAAAGTTGGTACCACTCCTCAATATCAAATTATTTCTGAAACCGGACCTGATCATTACAAAATATTTGAAGCCGGAGTTTATGTTGACAACAAATTAATTACCTCCGGCACCGGCAATTCCAAACAAAAAGCCGAAGAAGCCGCCGCTATTAACGCCATTCAAATATTTAAGGTATAATCACTCCTATGCTCAAAATAAAACTAAAACCCAACGGTAAAATTCATCAACGTTCTTTTAGAATTGTGGTAGCCGAGGACCGCAGTAAAAGTGACGGTCTCTTTATTGCCGATCTTGGTTTTTACACCCCTCAGACCAAAACCTTATCTCTGAACAAAGAAAAAATGGCCACCTGGATCAAAAACGGAGCTCATTTAACTACCGGAGTCGACAAATTATTAAACCCCAAAAAATATCCTAATAAAATTAAAAAGAAACCAGTGACCAAATCAGAACCAAAATCAGAAACTCAAAAAGTAGAAACACCAGTTGAAGTAAAAGTAGAAAAAACTACCTCTGAAACAAAAACTTAATATGACCACGATTCAAGAAAGTGCGGAATATTTAATTAAGTCAATTCTTCCCGAAAGCGCCAGTGTTTCTATTAACTACCGTGACGAAAATGATATCACCATCATTGAGATTACCGCTTTGCCGGAATATATTGGTCAGCTTATTGGCAAAGAGGGTAAAATTATCAAATCTATCCGATCCCTCTTGAATTTATCCTTCCCCACCGTCAAATATCTTCTGGAAATTAAGGAGTAAAGAAAGGATCGCTTCTCTCATAGGATTTGTACTGTCCCCCCACTCCTTCTGGACTCTCCGCTTCAAAAGCCTTATATTCTTTAATTTTTGACAGCAAGGCCGTTTCCTCATTCTTCAAAGTCATCTCTGCCAAACTTAAAGATTCAATTTTTATTTTTGTCGATACCGGCTGAAAATAGGCTGACACCGTAACTTCAATAATTGCCACTTGTCCGTTTATTTTTAAATCAAAACTATCAATTGATAACACCGGTAAGTTTCTTTCAAGTCCCCGGATCAATTCCAAATACTTCCCCCTATCTCCGCTCAGTGTCAGTTGCACCGGCACTTTTTCATAATCAACTGCTGCTTGTTTTATATCCTGTTTTTTGACATCACCCATACTTACTGAAAAATCGCTCACCTGAAAACCGGAAGATTCTGCCACTTTTTGAATAATTTTTACC
>JAGVHP010000069.1 GCA_020056515.1 Candidatus Shapirobacteria bacterium | reverse complement strand
CTCTTCCTCGTCCTCAATTATTCCCAACCTCATTCTTAAAATATCATTCCAATCTCTTTTCTTTCCTCCGCCAAAACCGGCATCCTTTTTGGGATAAATTTTTTCTTCGTCATCATCGGCAATATCGTGAGGTCGGGCATATTTTTCCCAAGGAGTACCCCTAAGTAATTCCAGTACTTCGGTTACTTTTAGGTTTGGGAAAGTTCGGTTTAATGCCCCTTTTATTTGTTTAAAATCAGTCATCCCTCCCCAGTCAAAATCAAAGGCCAAAACCACTTCTTCAATATTTTTTCCTAAACTGGGGTGGTTTTTAGCTTCATATCCGCTTACCCCGATCCATTTAAGTATCGCCAAAATTTGTTTTGGCAGTAAACCATACATTACTAAAGTATCTTCTTTCCACTCCGGCATCAGTTTCCAGGCCGAAGCTGCCGTTATCGGTCCCTCCATTATGATTAGTCGTCTAATCGGCCTATTTCTGAATTTTTCAAAATCCGGAATATAAAAACCCGGCGGTGTTTGTCGTACCACCCGCCCGCCTTCATCGTGTCTTCGTCTCTCTTTTATAAAGGCTTTACGATGAACCACGTGTCCTTCAAATAATTGCAGTTCATAGCCTCTGTCGTCACGGTATCCCACCCCCCGACCGTTTATATTTGAGGCGCGAACTCCGTGTTCATGCTGGATCCATTGAGTCATAAAAGTCAGTCTGCCGCCGTAAAGATCATTTTTAGCCTTGTCCCGCCCGATTAGTCTGAATTTATCCCAACTCCGTAAATCCCTAATTGTAATTTGACCAAATAACCCATCAAACCATTCAGGCTCTACCTCCAACCATTCGGTACTTTTTGATTTTCGGTTCATCCTATTTAGTAGTTGGGTGATTTTAGCTTTTTCCAAAAACTCCCTGATTTTCATTGGTTCCAGTTCTTCCCACCCACATTCAGATTTCTTTTCCGTCAACACATAAGCCTGGTAAAAAACATCATGGAGAAATCTCGATACCCGTCGCGGCATATAACCACACCATTCGGCCACATCTGCCGGCTCTAATCCCCGGCTACCTAAATATGTCGAAAAATCACCAAATACTTCATCCCGGGCCAAATTTTGAGTTAATCGCAGAAAACTGCTCATCGCTTCATGTCTTGCCTTTTCCACTTCCTGATAATCTTCCGGACTCTCCCCGCCGGTTAATGGCACACTATGAATTATTTTATCCGGATCTCTCGGTTTTCCTATATTACCGCATTCAAAACAATGAATTATTTCCGGTAACACACTACCCGCTTCCGTTTCGGTATTATCATGAAAAGGAATCGGGCAAAAGGCAGGACCCTCTTCCCCTATAGCCATCATGTTGGCCAATCTGACTATTCCCCAATCATCATCCAATCCCAGCCTCTCAATTTCCTCAACCGCGGCTGCCAGCAATGCCTTATCAATCACCCAAATTCCGGCCGTAAAATAGTCATATTTACACACTATCGGTTTTCCCGGTATCACCTTTCTTAATCTTCCGTTCTGATCCACCATTTTCCCATCCGGGATTCTTGTCGCTACCTCAATCCAATTATTGGTATTTTTCACTAACTCTGCCCAAAAATTTGTTTCAATGTCGGCCCATTGATCACTGTGTCTTTCCATCACCGCCTTCAGTTCCCAGGTTGATGAGATTGAGCCGTCAACCGGACCGATTACACTGGGTAAACCGGTTATTCTAAATCGGCCATTTTTGTCCAGAGCTAATCTAATTTCAATTGTTCTACCGTTTGACGATTTAGGATCCGGAACCAAAAACCAAAAAGCCACCACTCCGTTTTCATATTTAACAGTTCTGTCTATTTTTAGTTCGCCGCCCCTCAATCTCTCCCATACTTCACTCAATATTAAATAGTTATTTCCCCGGTACTCCACACACCACCCGGAGATTTCCTCGGTTGGATGGTTTTTAGTTTTCCGGAGTATTTTCAAATCTTCACCCGGGAAAAGTGCCTGTTCCAAGATTTTCAGCATTCTGGCTCGTCGCTGTTCCGGTAGTATTTTTAGCCTGTTTTCCAGCAATTCCTTTGCCCATTTCCCCAGTTCCCGGCCGTCTTTCGCCCTTATCTCATAAATTTTATTTTCCCCCGGAATCTGGTAATCCAGTCTGGCCGTAATTCTCTCCATCAACCCAAATTCTTTAGCAAACTTAACTACGTCCCCAATTCTTATCGGTATCACCTGCTTTCTGCTGCCCGGATCCCGCCCAATTACCTCTTTTTTGGATACTTTCTGCCTTAAACCGTCTTTTTCTTCCCTATAAAGCCGGTAAAGCTGACAAATTATTAAAAATATATATTCCCTGACTTGTTTTTGATGTCCCTCACCGGGTAATAATTCTTTATTTAGAGCCAAGTGGTATTTTCCGTCACCAATTAAAAATTTATAATCTATTATCGTCAAGTTAACCCTTTTAATTAACTCTTCCACCCCGATACCCTCACTCAGCAGTTTCAGAAGCGTTCTTATATTTCTTCCCATTCTCTCTCCACCGGATTGCCTCAATCTTTGCGATCTTTTTTCAAACATCCTCATTGTTTCCGGTATCTTCCCCATCCCTTTAATTTTTAACTCACAGACATCCAATTCCCCACCAAAGATCTTTATTTTTTCTGTTCCGCTTTCTTTTTTCCCGGTTTTTAAGCTAATTTCTCCCAGCGACAGTTCAATCAGCGTTCCTTTCTTTCCTCCTTCATTTTTTCCCGCCTCTCCGTCTTTTGTTATTCGGGTAGCTATTGATAACCAATTAATTGCCTGAAATCCGCTTATTCCTTCGGCCCTTATAATTTTGGTATCGCCCACCTTTTCCGTTACCCCCATCGATCCATAGTTACCAAAAATAAAATGGCAAACTTCCACGATTCTTACCAAGGCCGCACTCCGGATCTTATCTTTAAATAACCTCTCCACATCATTTGGTTTAGTCGGCATTTCCCCAATCTCTATTATTGTCTCACCCAAGACTCTTTTAGCCCAACCATCAAGCCCTTCATCGTCGTTTTTTAAGGGCAATGGTTCCTCAAGACTTACTTCTTCCCCTTCCCCGGGGAAAAGAAGAAGTTGATTTCTGTTTTTCCTAAAAATTATTCCCATCACTTGTCCATTTTCAATTTTTAATTCTCCACCACTATCAATAATAATTTCTTTAAGTGTTTTTACATCCTGTATTTCCGTTAAAAAATGAGAGTCTGTCCCCAGTTCAAATGTAGGCGATTGATCATTCATGGCCATCTTTTTGTCACCGGAATGGGCTACCAGGGACCGTCTTCTTTCCGGCAATCTCGCATTTCTGGAAATAGCTCTGCTATCATCAACTAAGACCAAAGCTTCAATTGCTTCCCCGATTCTTCTATTAGCTAAACAAGCGTTTATCCTTTCCTTTTCTGTCGGAGGTATTTTTCTGACTCGGACAAATTCCACCAAGCTTTTTAAAATTAACTCATCGGTTATCACCGGAATTTCTAGATCAACTTTTTCCCCTCGTTGTTTTTTTTCTTCGTTCTGTCGGTGTAAATCGCTACTATAATTTTCTATCTCCCTTACTCTCGCTTCCACCCAATCCGTCTGGCTTAAACCTCCCTGTTTTTCTATTTCACTTTCTTTTCTTGCTTTTGCTGCCATAGTTAATCCCGACTTTGGCAGAAAGCGCGGTGTTTCCCATTTTAGTCCTCCTTTAAGCTAAAAACAAGCTTATATAATTGGATTTATTGTCAAAATTATTTCCCACCTCCGGGTTGTGTTAATATAAATCTATGTCTCAAAGGGACAAAACCAGACAAAGTGCTGTGATTGTAATTCCCACCTACAACGAAGCCGGAACTATCGGTCTCATGCTTGAGTACCTTTGTACCAAGACTTTCCCGTTACTTTTAAAAAAGTGGGATATAAAAATTTTAGTGGTGGATGGTTCTTCACCCGACGGTACCGGAAATATTGTCGAAAGTGTAGCCAAGAAATACCCCAATATTTATCTTTATAAAGAAACCTCCAAGGATGGTATCGGTGCCGCCTATCTTAAGGGTTTCAAATATGCCATAGAGGAGCTAAAAGCTGATTTTGTTTTCGAATTCGATGGTGATTTCCAGCATCCGCCTGAATGTATTCCGGTGATGTTAGAGGCTGTCGACGATGGTTATGATTATGTCATCGGTTCCCGCAAAATTAAAGGTGGGAGTAACCCCAAAGGCTGGGGTTTTAAGCGGGTATTTTTCTCCGAAGTGGGTGGTCTTTCGGCCCGTTTTATTTTGTTTTTTCCATTCAAAAACTTTTTTAAAGTTACCGACCCCACTACCGGTCTTAAGGTCACCCGGGTTAAAAGTTTTCTTGACCGACTGGATCTTAATTATTCCCACCTTCTGACCAAGAGTTTTGGCTACAAATTACAGCTTTTATTTGAGACTCTCAAAATGGGAGCCAAGTTTAAAGAAATCCCCCTCGAGTTTAAGGTCAGGGATGCCGGTGAATCAAAAATTGAACCCCAAACCGCCAAAGATATTTTAATTGTGGCTCTCAAACTTCGATGGTTTGATGATTTTACCCAAAAATTTCTTAAATTTGGAATTATTGGTGGTGTTGGCTTTATTATCAACGTTCTTGGAGCCAAGATATTTAAAAATATCTTTATCCGCCCCGACTCCAATCTTAGTCTATTAAACGGTTTATGTAATGCCGCCGCCTCGGAACTGGCCATTATTTCCAATTTCATTTGGAACAATCTCTGGACTTTTGCTAAAGAGAAAATCACTTCAGTAAATGTTTTGTTTTCCAAATTTCTGACTTTCAATTTATCCTCAATCATCACCGGTATCATTATTCCCTCCGTCTGTATTGCCATCTTTACCTCGCTTTTTGGTGATTATCTTTTTCTTTATCAGGTTATCGCCATTTTTGGTTTGACTATTCCCCTCAATTGGTTTGTCTACAATAAATTTATTTGGAGGAAAAAACCATGAAAGGAATAATTTTAGCCGGTGGCCGAGCCACCCGACTTCGACCCCTAACCAAGATTACCAGCAAGCAACTTTTGCCGGTTTACAACCAACCGATGATTTACTATCCCCTGCAAACTCTTCTTAAGGCAGGAATAAAAGAAATTCTAATCATTGTCGCTCCCGATTATGCCGGTCAATTCTTAAATCTTTTGGGATCAGGTCGTGAATTTGGCGCTGATTTCTCTTATGAAATTCAGGATCAACCTCGGGGTTTAGCCGAGGCCTTTATTATCGGCGAAAAATTTATTGATGACGACTCTGTCACCATGATTTTAGGCGATAATATTTTTCTTGGTCAGGATTTTTCTCAAAAAATTAAAGATTTTAAAAGTGGTGGCATGATTTTTGCCAAAAAGGTCCCGGACCCGCAACGTTATGGGGTGGTCGAGTTTGGCAAAAACAATAAAGTTTTGAGTATCGAGGAAAAACCAGTTGCCCCAAAAAGCAACTATGCCATTGTCGGCCTTTACACTTTTGATAAAAGAATCTCTAAAATTTCCCGGGGTTTGCAACCCTCGGCCCGAGGTGAACTGGAAATTACTGACCTTCACAAGTATTACCTCAAGAAAAGGGAATTGAAAGTAAATATATTTAAAGGAATTTGGGAAGATGCCGGCACTTTTGAGTCCCTACTTCGGGTCAGCAATATTGTCGCCGAAAGAGAAAAAGTTAAGGGATTGACCGTAGCCCAAAAGTAGTATTAAATAAGTTATGACTAAAAATAATAATGACTGGAAATCTTATTGTGTTAAGTTGGAAGACTTTTTAAACCTTTATTTTGGCCAAAAAGCTCCGGCTCTGCCTGATAATATCAAAGAATTTATCGTTAAATACGGTCCTTATATCTCACTTGTTCTAATGGTTCTTTCTCTGCCGGCTATCTTATTGGCTTTCGGAATTACCAGCATTGCCGCCCCTTTTTCCTATTTAGGGGGAATCCGCACCGGTTTATCATTTTCAATTGGCGCCCTATTATCGTTGACTGTTATCGTCCTGGAAATTATGGCTCTTCCGGGGCTTTTTAAACGCCGGCTGTCTTCATGGCGCCTGATGTATTATTCCAGTCTGCTTAGCGCCCTCCAATCCTTTTTGGCGGTGAATCTTGGCAATTTAATTATCGGAGCCGTTATTTCTTTTTACTTCCTCTTTCAGATTAGATCCCTTTACAAATAAAGGCTCAATAACGGACCTTGTATCTTTTTACCGTTTCCTGACTATTTTTTAGTTTGAAAGTTACGGTCAGTCTAAGGTTATTGATATTTCGATAAGCCGTACAGGCTCCATGGGAACAGGTTCCTAAAAATAATGATCGGGTTGTATTACCCTCACTTGACTTGACACTGCCAAATATTCCCTGCTCGTTATCATTACCATTAAAAATAAGTTCATAATTTATTCCGTTGGTGCTGCTCACTCCTCGGAAATTCAGATTAAGATATTGTTTCCATCCTGTAATTTTGGCTGATACCAACGGCGTCCCGCCACTTCCGTCATTGTTTATTGGTACTGATTTCCAGGCTCTCGGTTTAGCTGCTACTGCCGGGGAAACCAGAATCAAAAACATCACTGTTAAAATTAATCCGGTTCTTTTAATTATTATTAGTATTATACTAACTTAACTATGTCCAAAATCAAAGTTGTATTAATCATTTTCTTTGCTTTTCTTTTAAGTGGTTGCACTCTCAATAATTCTTCCAGCCCTACTTTACCCGCCAAAACTTTAGTGACGGCGGGCCCAACTATTAAGTTGCTCACCTGGTCTGATCCCGCCGGCTTTACTTTTGAATATCCAGAAGGGGTTACTATCAACAATCACCCCGAAGACACCAAAAACTACGCCAACCTCACCCTAACCTCCACCTCTTTTGAAGTCATTCAAATTACCATGGCTGACAACACTTTTAAAAACCTTGATGCTTGGGTAGGTAAATCTTCGGCTATTGACACTACTCTTAGTGACAAAGCGGCCAAAAAAATAATCGCTGATGGTCAAACTACCTTAGCCTGCATTGACGGGGATGTTCTGGTGACCGTTTCCGGAAAAGACATATCTTTTGTCACCGATTCTTGGGTCTTTGTTTATCCCACCCCCACCGTTAAAAAAGCTATTATTCCTGCTGTTTCTGACAATTCCGGTGATGTCCTGGAAGAATATTAAACTTTTTCAGCCACACATACTCTGTTTCTACCTTGTTCTTTAGCACTTTTTTCTGCCCTGTTTGCTGCTTCTAATAATTCGTCTAAAGTATTTGCATCAGTTTTACCATTTGGTGTAAATGTCACTACTCCAATACTAAGGGTAAATCCCGGCATAAACCCATCTTCTGTCAGCGATCCCAGCAACAATTTTGGGTCGGCCTTCGCTATTGCCGCCTCCGCTTCAGCTCTGATATTTTCAGCCAGAAATAACGCTCCATTCTTATCGGTGGCCAACAGTACGAACACAAACTCCTCACCTCCATAGCGGCCAAGGATATCAAACCTCCGTCTTGCGAATTGTTTAAGTAATTTAGTTATTGCTTTCAGACGCTTGTCACCTGTTGGATAATCAATCATATCGTTTATATCCTTAAACTTATCTATATCCATAAACAATATTGACAGTGGAGTTTTGGTCCGTCGGGAAATTTGTATAGTCTCTTTCAGAAATCTGCGTATTTTCCTTCGGTTAGGTAGTCCGGTTAAAAAGTCGGTTACTGACAGTTTTTCCAGTTTCCGGGAAAGTGCTTTTTCCCGGCTTATATCCCGCAGTGAT
>JAGVHP010000043.1 GCA_020056515.1 Candidatus Shapirobacteria bacterium | reverse complement strand
TAAGTATTGTTATAAACGCTTTTGTAAATCCCCTTTTAATTTCCCAGGTACTGGCTCAGGAGGTTACTCCTGAAGTTACACCGGAAGTTCTGGGTACTCCAACCCCGCAACCATCGCCGGAAATAACCTTAGCTCCCACTGAAACACCCGTAGTGGAAATTACACCAACTATTTTTGAAGTCACCCCGACTATTGAAGAAACCCCAACACCGACAGTAGAAATCACACCAACTATTGAAATAACTCCCATCGGAATAGCAACACCCACAGCAACGATTATCCCAGAGATCACTACCACTCCTACAGAAACTCCGGTTCCGGATACTCTAACTTCGGTACCAGTTTCGCCGACACCAGCAGTTACAGAAACACCAACGGCAACACCAGTACTAATAGTAGTACCAACTGTTATTCCGACTGAGTCACCGGTCTCAGGGATTATTGAAACCGTGGTGAGGGAAAATAATAGCAGCCGGGCGGATTTACTTAACCCGAATATATTTACTGATAAGGCTGACTATCATCCAACCGAAATTGCCATTATAACTGGACGCGATTTTTTGCCCAATACTCAATACTCTTTAAAAATCACATCTGATAATCTAAATGTATCATATTTAATTTCAACCGATGCTTTGGGTGCTTTTACCTATAGCTACCAACTGGACGGAACATATCGGCCTAATTACTTGGTCGAATCTTTAGACAAAGATAACAAAGTCGTAGCTTCGACAACATTTACTGATGGGCCACTTTGTGCACAAAATTCCGATTGTAATCCGGGAGAAATATGTAATGGAGCAGGAATATGCGAACTTCAAACCTCTCTAGTTATCAACGAAATTGATTATGACCAGTTTGGCATAGATACGGCGGAATTTATCGAAATAAAAAACGTTAGTAATTCTCCGATAAATCTGGATACATACGAACTTCGACTGATTAGTGGTTCGGGCGGAGGTGCGTTGGTGTACGACACCGTTGACTTACCAAGTGTCAGTTTAAATTCCGGTGATTATTATGTTGTCTGTTCCAGTACTGCTGCCTATCCTACCTGTGATTTAGTTGAAGGTGGTTTTATAATTCAAAATGGTGATCCGGATGCAGTGGCTTTATATGATTCTACCGGGGTTCAAATAGACACTGTCAGTTATGTGGGTAATGTCCCGGGTCATACCGAGGGATCAGGAGCAATCGACGACAACGCTAGTAGTATTAACGCAAAAGGGTTGTCACGTTACCCTGATGGCCAAGATACAAACAACAACAATGCTGATTTTGTTTTGAGTTGCACTACTCCGGGAAGCGCAAACGTCAATTATCCTGATTGTGCTAACCCGCCATTTGGTTCATTGAAAGTCAATAAAGCTATTAATACCAACGGGGATTTGACTTGGGAGGGCGGTAATGCCGAAGCAACGGTTTTGGGAATTGTTTACCGATTGGATTCCGGCACTGATACGGCTCTGGGTGACACAATAAACGATATCCCGATTTCTTCAGGAAGTGTTTCTCATTCCGTTTCCGAAACTCAACTGACCGGATATCATTTTGATGGTTGGTACACAACGGGAAGCCCAACTTATTCTTGTGAAATTCCGGAAGGATTTTCCTTGCCGATTCCGGTCACTATAACCCAGGGTAATCTGACTGAAATCACATTATGTAATTCTTTTATTGTTGACTCTGATGGAGATGGAATTAGTGATGATCAAGATAATTGTCCGTCTGTATCAAATTCCGGTCAGGAGGATAATGATGGTGATGTTATCGGTAATGCCTGTGATACGGATGACGATAATGATGGAGTATTGGACACCTCTGACAATTGCCTGATGACGGCCAATCCAAACCAGGAAGACGCCGATGCGGATGGGGCAGGTGATGCCTGCGACGATACAACTCCTCCAATTACCACCAGCAACAGCATTCCATATATTTTTGGAACCTGGACTAACGCCAATGTAAATGCTTCATTAACATGTCTGGATGATAGTTCCGGCTGCAATAATATTTATTGGTGTTACGATGATAATTCGACGACTTGTGTACCGGGAGTAAGCGGAACCGGTTTTGGACAATATTCCAATCCTTTAACCTTTAATGCCGAAGGCCATTGGTATTGGCGGTATTACAGCAGTGATAACGAGGGCAATGATGAAAACGTAAATATACGGGAAATTAAAATTGATAAAACAGCGCCCACAGCCACAGTTAACTATTCAACGATCGTCTTAACTAATCAGGATGTGATGGCCACCCTCATCCCAAGCGAAACAGTAACAATTATTAACAATGGTGGGTTAGTAAACTATACCTTTACCAATAATGGTACTTTTGTTTTTGGATTTGAGGACAGGGCGGGAAATAATGGTAGCACCCAAGCGGCGGTGAATAATATCGATAAAAATGCACCTATATTGGGTTTTATTGATCCGACGCCGGATGACGGAGAAGAAATTAATGTTGATTATGCCGATATTGCGGTCCAAACAGATAATGCCGACAAGTGCTGGATTGAAAGGAATTTGATTGTTAATGGGAAATTTGAAAATCAAAATTTATTGGGCTGGTCCAGCGGGGGTCAGGCCCCATGGGTGATTGACTGTGGCAATTCGGTGGAAGGCTCCTGTTCGGCTCGATCGGGAAATATGGGAACAAATGATAATTTGGAAAACTGGTTGTCTCAAGACATAACTCTCAGCAATCCAGGAATAGTTGACTATCGGTGGAAAATAAGTAGCGATGTTTTTGATTATTTAAGATTTTATGATGGGATAAACTCTATTTATTCATATTCCGGAGAAAATAATTGGCAGCAAAAGTCTTATTCTTTAACATCCGGAACACACTCGTTGAAATGGGAATATAAAAAAGACATATCGAATACTGCGGGCAATGATGCCGGATGGATTGATGAGGTGAAGACTTGGCAAGATTTTGAAATGACAAAAGGCAGTGATAATCAATTTACCGGCAGAATTTCAAATTTGGCTGATGGCAGTAACTATTATCAAGTCAGATGTCAGGATGTGGCGGCTAATGTGTCGAGAACTGAAGAGAGACAGGTCTTGGTGGACACTTTTGTACCCAGCCCAACCCCAACACCTACACCCACCGCCACTCCCACACCGACAGCTACGCAGTCAGGCGGGCAGGCAACGTCTTCAAACAACAACTCAACTGAGTGCAATGATAATAAGCCGGAAAGTGCGCCAAATTTGTTGAGCGCCAAAATCACCGGCGACAATGAAGTGACACTAAAATGGGAAAAAGCCGCGAGCCCAGTCTCCTATTATCTTCTGGCCTATGGATATGAAAGTGGTGAAATGTTGTTTGGAAACCCCAACATTGGAAACGACAACACAACAGAATATACCGTTAAAAGCTTAAGTGGGGGAAAGAAGTATTATTTTAAAGTCCGAGCCGGTAATGGTTGTAGTCCAGGAGATTTTAGCAACGAAAGAATGGTAAATCTTAAGCATGAAAATATTCTTGATGCTCAAAGTGGCGCAGGAGAGGGGTTTACTGAAAACGTATTGGGGGTGGCGGAAACAATCTCCCCTAACCCCTCTTTGACAAGAGGGGAACTGAATGTAAACAATGGTTTCGGGGGATGGCCGTGGTGGAAAATATTATACTGGGCGGGAAGCGGAGCTGGTTTATTAACTCTAAGTTATTTTGTATTAAGGAAAAGAGAAATCTAGTGAGTGGTAAAGAGCCAGAGAATGAGGGTGCGAAAGAGAAGATAGCTGCGGTTTACGGCCCGAAAGCCAGGAGTGGGTTTGGTTAAAAGATGGTTAATTGAAGAAAACCAGGCCCGATAGGTTATTTCTAAATTGTTAGCGGTAGCCCGGCCGGTATCAGCGACAAAATCAGAGGCAGTGTAAGCGGGAGAAAAGGTAATTTCAAAAGGAGGTAATAATTTACCCAAAAACGGCAGGAGCCGTAAATAGTCCAGATCCGAAGTACCGGCAACGTGGATCATAACTACCTGGGTTTTTGATATTGATTGGGAATTTTTTAAAAGATAGCCAACCCCGGGAGAAAATTCTTTGGTGGCATCTTTTATGACCGAAAAGATTTGGACCAAGGCACCAGCAGATAGTTTTTGAGAGGCTAGGGCAATACTGCCAATATTTTTTTGATGGGCAATACTTTTATTAAAATTTGTTTGACGGTGAAATATTTTAAATAGTCTTAATTTCCAGCTGACATGTTTTTCGGTAGATTGATGATCAATATAGACAGGAATCAGGTGATGGTCAATGGCGGAAAGAATTGAAAAAAACTTATGATTGGCTACCAGATAATAATCAGAACGCTGTGGCAGAGCGGCTAAAATCGCCAACACTTCGGCCTGATTGGGGTGATTGGAGATTAAAAGAACCCGACGGGAGGAAAGTATTTTTTGAAGAGATGGGGTGAGGCCCCTAATGACTAACCCGGAATTGGTTTGGGTTAAAACTTTTTTCATGGCCGCTGTATAACCCCGAGAGGCGACGTCCTGATTGGTGTGCCTAAGAAGATAGCTGATAACAGACATGGGAAATATTGTAGACTAAATTTGATATATTGCACTTTCGGGTTTTGTTCGGGTATCATTATTTCATGATGGAAAAGATAAACAGTCCGGTGTCGGTGATTATGGATTTTAATCATCATCAGCGGAAACTCCGGCCGATGCAAATTCAGTGGAATAACCGCGACTGGCGGGTGGAGGCGGTGGGTTTACATCATCAATACTATAGCGGGAGAAAATTGGTTCATATCTTTTCAGTAACGGCAAACGGAATGTTTTTTAAGTTGGAACTGGATACTCAATCTTTATTTTGGAAACTTTTGGAAGTAGCCGATGGATCCGTCTAGGCAGATGCATGTAGATATCAACTCCTGTTTTGCCAGCATTGAGCAGCTTAGTAATCCCCTGCTTCAGGGTAAACCGGTGGCAGTAGTGGCTTATAAAAGTGAGAGGGGGGTAATTTTAGCAGCTTCCCGGGAAGCCAAAAAGTTGGGTATTGGAACGGGAACCCGGGTAGGAGAAGCCAAAAAAATTTGTCCGGAGATAGTAGTACTAGAGCCGGACACCCAAAAATACCGGTTTATCCATCGACAATTAAAAAAGGTGCTAAAAAAATATTCACCGCGGATAGTAGCCAAATCGATTGATGAATTTGCCATTAATTTTAAGGGGGTAGAAGGAAATTTAATCTCGACAGCTAAAGAAATTAAAAAAGAAATTGCTGTTGAAATTGGTCCATGGCTGACGGTATCTATCGGCATTGGGCCAAACCGTTTTTTGGCCAAAACGGCGTCCAACATGCAAAAACCGGATGGGTTGGTGGAAATAAATTCAAATAACTTCGAAAACATATATAAGAAACTTGATTTGATCAAACTTAACGGTATTAATTGGCGAACAGCCCTACGATTGCAGCTGGCAGGAATTGAAAATACCTGGGATTTTTATTCCGCCTCTCGCCAAAAACTAAAATCAATTTTTTGTTCGGTATTGGGAGAATATTGGTATTGGCGGTTGCGGGGAGTGGAAATGGACGGCAAAAAGGAGGAGGCAAAAAAAAGTTATAGCAATATATATTCGCTTAAAAAACGGGCTAAAAACAGAGTGGAGTTGCTGCCGGTGATATATCAACTGGCTTTAAAATCGGGTAATAAATTACGAAGAAAAAAGAGAATGGCGACCGGAGTAGCCCTATGGCTGTTGCTTAATAATAGTTCTTGGCATAAGGTTGGCCGAGTAAAGTCAGGAATGGTGAATGGCTGGGAAATATACCGGGAGGCAATTAAATTGTTACCAGTTGAAATTAAAGGTGAGGTGAGACGGGTGGCAATTTATATCTTTGATTTGAAGCCGGCCTTGTGGATTCAGGATGATTTGTTTGGTAAAAGAGGTAAATTTATTAAACTGACGAAAACGGCCGATTTAATTAATGATAAATTTGGAGCCGGAACGATTGTGCCGGGGACATTGATGGAACAAATCAAAATTCCGGATTTTATTGGTTTTGGACAGGTGAGATAGTTAAGATGGGGTGTGATATAATTTGAAAATATGACAACTGTGGTGAGTCTACTTCGGAGAGGAGAAAGTGAACCCCGTTTAGTTAATCCTAAAAAATCGATGGCGGAGAGAGAAATTGAATTTGGTGGAGGTAAGGCAGTTAAGGTAGTTGATACAAACGGAACAGCAGCAGAGAAATTGGGCACCGAACAAACCCGAGTAAATTTTCCTACCGGCTGGGAATATGTTATTGCTGCCGGAGATTCAAAAAGGGTGTTTGAATTACCCGGGAAGAAAGAAGGACAAAGTGTTTTATTGATACAAGCCGAAGCGGAAGTAAGATTCACGATTCCATTGAGTGCCAGTGCACCGTGGGGGGAAATGATTGTGATAAGAAAATAAGCTAAAAATATGTGATATTCTAGAGTTCTAATGGTAACCGAGGTAATTTTTGATATTGAAACCAAAAAAATATTTGATGATATAAAGGGTGATAATCCGGCAGATTTGGGAATTTCAATAGTGTCGGTATACAGCCGAACAGTGAATGAAAAAGGGGAAGAAACTGAGGGGAAGATGAAGAGTTTTTGGGAAGAGGATTTCATTAAAATGTGGCCGATGTTTATCAGCGCTGACCGGATTATCGGTTTTAATTCGCTTCATTTTGATGTGCCGGCGCTGATGCCTTTGGCGCCGTATGATTTTAAAAAATTAAAACATTTCGACCTGATGGACCATGTCAAAGGAGCGCTCGGGTTTCGGTTAAGCCTTAATGCCATTGCCTCGGAAACACTGGGGCATGGTAAAAGCGATAATGGCCTGAATGCCGTTTATTATTGGCAAGAACACTCCGAGGAATCACTGGCAAAACTCCTAAAATATTGTGAAATGGATGTGATGGTAACCAAAGAGGTTTATGATTATGGCCAAAAAAACGGACAATTGAAATACAAAGACAAATGGAATACGTCACGGATTATTGAAGTTGATTTTTCTTATCCTAAGGTAGAACCAGAACCACAGATGGGATTGTTTTAACGGATTTGATTTTGGGAAATACTTCCTGTATAAGAAACAGTAATGAATAATATACTTGACAAAAAACCTTATCCGTTTCGTTCAGGAGAGTTTGGATTATCAGAAGTGGTTATGGGGGCTATCCCTCTGGCACATCTTGGAGCATCAAACCCGGCGCTTCTTGTAAACAGAGCCGACATTGAACCGGGAAGAAGATTTAGTGGAAACAGAAGTCAAAGAACAGTGCTGGATGTAGGAGCTCTGGAATCTGATGAAATGGCGCTTTTAAGAACATAAACATCGGCTTTGAAGGCATCACGGCCGACAAGAGTAGCGTCACCCAAAAGAATTTTTTCGTAGGGGCGGCAGGCACGGCAACCTTTGTCTCCCTCCGGGCAATCAAATTTATTTAAGGAGCGCTGAAGTTTAATCCGTTTGGCAATTTTTAATATTTTTTCCTGAGATTTGACTAAATCGGGTAAGATTTGAGGGGTCAGATCATCAGACCGGTCAAGATACCAGTAGGAAGCGGCAGTGACGGGTCGGTTTTGGCAATAATGAACCAGAAGATGATAAATCGGGAGTTGTAAAGAATCCGGGCCTTCGTCATTTTTACTGGTTTTGAAATCGATAATTTCCACCGTATCAGTATCAGGTTGGTAGCGGAGCCAATCAATTTTGCCGCAAAGAATTACGTTGTCAGTTTCGGATAGCCAAAAATGAGGCAGATCCTGATTGATTTTGACAGCGAGTTCTCCTAGTGGGCCGGGGTTTTTAGAAACCTTTCGAATCATCTCTTCTCCCCGGCTTTTGTATTTATATTCAGTGTCCTTATCTTCAAAGCCTCCCGATACGCCAGATATTTTTTTCCAAGCTTCATCAAATTTTTCCATCAGCGGCTTTTTGAAACGAAGGTCGGTTTTCAATTCGGAGAGAGACTCGACAACTTCGTGAACCGCTTGACCAAGGGCTAGGGGGGGTGAGATTAATTTAACTTTATGGCCGGTTTTTGGGTCTTTGTAAACATTTTTTAAGAAATATGACCGGGGGCATTCCAAAAAGGCTGAAATGGAAGAATGGGATAACCAAAGAGCGGTGTATTTATCGGCCATAGAACATTTTAACTTATTTGTGTTAAATTACCTTATGGTGCAAAGAGTTGTGGACGCAGAAGTACAACGACAAAACACTGAAGCACGCAAACTCGTCAGACAAATGGATAAATACCCTCATAGATTTCGTCCGGCCACAGAAGGAGGTGTTGATTCGGAAAAACCAGTGGAAGAAAGGTCTCCTCCAAATACGTTCTATTGGGCTACCGGCGGTAAGCGGATGCATCGGCCATAAATTTCATGATAAGGATTAATAAATTTTTAGCAAGAGCCGGGGTGGCGTCAAGGCGGGGAGCAGATTTACTGATAAAGAATGGGCGGGGAACCATAAACGGAAAAACAGCAGTACTGGGAGATAAGATTAATGGAGAAGAAGAGGTTGGGGTTGATGGAGAAACAATCGATGACGTAGAAGAAAAGGAATATTGGGCGGTGTACAAACCCCGAGGGGTGGTGTCAACCTCGAGTGACGAATGGGGACGATCTAAGATAACTGATTTGACTAAAAGTATTAAAAGACTTTATCCGGTGGGAAGACTGGATCTGGACTCGGAGGGATTAATGATTTTGACCAACGATGGGGAACTCTCCTTAAAACTGACTCATCCTAAGTTCCATCTGGAAAAAGAATATGAGGTGGAGACGGACCGGAAAATTGATCAAGCCAAGATTAATCCCGGAATAAATAATATAAAAAAGGTTAGCGGTAACAAAATGTGGATTATTATGTATGAAGGGAAAAAGAGACAAATTCGAAATATGTGTTGGCAAGCCGGACTACGGGTAAGAAAATTATTAAGAATTAGAATCGGCAAATTAGAATTGGGAAATCTAAAACCAGGGGAGATCCGAAAGATTAATATCAGTGAGATTTTTTAGACCAAGTTTCGGTAGTTAGTTGACGGAAATTGGAAATAGAGTCGAGGGTGTAGCCGGATTGTTGAAGTTTGCTTTTGTAGTCAAGT
>JAGVHP010000070.1 GCA_020056515.1 Candidatus Shapirobacteria bacterium | reverse complement strand
TCACAGCCTAAAGTACTATTCACCAACTTTGAAAAACACCAGAAGCAAGCAAAGTGCCATGATATTGAAACAAAGTGATGAGTTTTACCGAAAATTGGGGTTACCAAGCTTTGAAAAACCTTTTAAAATTGAAAATATGATACCGAAATTGTTTGATAAAACAATTGAGAATATCTCGACTTCAGAGTCGATGGTACTAAACAAGCTAATTGAAAACGAAAACAGAGTAACTCCAGTGGATACTGTCGCCGAGGTAATGTTTAAAAATGAGAATGATTTTTCCCTGTATGCTATTTCTAAAACGATGCAACGTCTCCGCGACAAGTTGGAGAAAAATGGAATATCCGGATCGTGCATCCAAACTCTACGAACCAAGGGCTTCGTCTTGAGAAACTAACAGATTAGATCAGATCTCTCCGACCGTTACCCATGCATATTTTTATTCGGATTAACTCATCACTTTTTTTAACAGGTATTTTGGATTTTAGAAATCTGTGGGCTGATTCGATAACTTCGGGTTCGATAATAAAAACTGTGTCAGTTCCCATTAACCGACGTGCAGCAATAATCGAAACTGCACCTTCTATTGACCACCCTCGTCGTTTCTTTTCTGTCATATTTGTTTAATATGTAAATTGAGATGATTATAGGATAGGATATAAATCTATCTTGACATGAATTTGACAAAATACATAAAATCTTAAAATACTAAGACAAAAAGCGGGGAAAGTCTGAAATTAAATGAAAGAGATATATTGTTAGAAAGAATCAAAAAACTTATTTAGTTGGAGTAGCGGTGATTGGACACTGCTTTGTCATAAGTTAGGCGATATGGTTTCTTTTTTGAAATAGTTCATCGACCCCTTGTTGGACATTTAAAAGGGAACCTTTTAAAAAACGAGGTTTACCGATCATTGGATTTGGCCTAGATCTTGGCATTTCTATTTCAACAACTATTACCGGTTGATCATGGTCAAGTTTAGACAACCGTAAAAGACGAAGGGGTTCCCCCTCAGAACTAAAAGTATTAATGATTTCTATCGTGCCGGTACCTTTCATTTTTTTCTTTTGAATAACAACACTAAAGGAATGGCGACGGCAGTGGAGGAATAGGTACCACAGACAACACCGATTAGGAGGGCGGCGGCAAACCAGCGGGTGGTGGAGCCACCAAGAGCCACCAGAGAGAGCAACATAAAGACAATGGTCATGGAGTTGTTAATTGAACGAACAATGACTTCAGTGACCGCCCGATTGGCCAAATCAACCCAGGAGCGGGTGACGGTAAGGCGTCGCAGTTCCCTAATCCGATCAAAAGTAACGACCGTATCGTGGACCGAGGCCGAAAGAGTGGTTAAAAGAGCCGTCACAAAAAGTGTGTCCAGTTCGGCGCCAAGGAAATGACCAAGAAGGGAAAAGCTACCAATGAGAATAAAAGCATCGTGAAACATAGCTAAAACCGCACCGGCGCCAAAGGAAAAGTCAGAGAAGCGGGAGCCAATAAATAAAAGTAAGGCCAATGACGAGAAAATAATAGCGTAAATGGTTTTCTTGATGAGCTCTTTACCCAGACTCGGACCACGGGTGCTAAAGAGCCTGACTTCAAAGTCTTTGTCCAAAGCTTTAAGATTTTTTTCCAGGGTTAATTTTTTATCCTGGGCGATGTCTAATAGTTTTACGGTATAGATCCCGGAGGTTCCCGAGACTGATTTAAGACCGACAAGTTGATCATTAAAGATTTTTTCGATATTAGTTTTGTCCTGAGTATTGGGCATTTTGATTTCGAAAGTGGCACCACCCTTAAAGTCTTCGGAATATTGGAAACCCCATTTAACAATGGAAAAGATAGAAATGCCAATAAGAAAAGTTGATATTACAAAAAATAGAGGACGAAATTTCATGATGTTCATAATTTTTTTCTAGCCAAAACTCTTAATAAATTTCGGGTAACTACCACACCGGTAAAGATGCCAATAATAATTCCCAAAATCAGGGTAACCGCAAAACCGCGAACAATACCGGAGGAGTTTAGAAAGTTCCAATTAAAAGGATTAAAAAGAATCAGGCCGGTGATAATGGTACAGGCGTTGGCATCCTTGATAGAATCCCAAGCCCGGCCAAAACCCAACTCCATGGCGGTATTCCAAGGCCGGCCGGCTCTAATTTCTTCTTTTAACCGCTCGAAAATTAAAATGTTACTGTCAACAGCCATACCGACGGATAAAATAAAACCAACAATACCGGGAAATGTTAATGTTACCGGAATAAGCCGGTAAAGAGTTAAAGTCAGAAGACCGTAAATAAAAAGGCCAATAACCGAGATAAAACCCAGATAACCATAATTGCCAATCATAAACAGAGCGACTAGCCCCAGACCTACCAAGCCGGCCCGGATACCTTTGTTAATGGAATCTTTACCGAGGGTAGCGCCGACCTGGAACTGTTCGATTAGTTTAATGCTTAAAGGAAGAGCACCGGCGTTGAGCTGGGCCGAGAGGGCCTTGGCGGATTTGATGTCAAAATCACCATTGATTACCGCCTGACCGTCAGGAATAACTGTTTGAACGGTAGGACTGGTGACAATTTGATTGTCCAGGACAATGGCAATTCGTTTGTTAAGAAAATCGCGGGTGGCTTTTTCAAAAAGCTTGGCACCCTCGGCGTTAAATACCAGCGATACCTCCATGGCGCCGGTGTTGGGATTTGGTTCCGGCTTGGCTTTGACTAAATGGGAACCATTTAAACCGGTATCTTTTAAAATATCATTAAGGGTGGCAGTAGCAGTGGCTTCGGGGGGAATATCAAGAATCCCCATAAATTTAAGACTGGCAGTTTGGCCAATGAGCCCAACGGCCTCGTTAACATCGCTAACGCCGGGCAGCTCGACAATCAGGCGATAAGAATCAGTTTCCCGGC
Source organism: Candidatus Shapirobacteria bacterium (assembly GCA_020056515.1). Taxonomy (GTDB): domain Bacteria; phylum Patescibacteriota; class Microgenomatia; order UBA12405; family UBA12405; genus UBA12158. The sequence goes on along the minus strand of JAGVHP010000070.1, from coordinate 4,792 downwards.
TAATGGAAACATTGGATTCGGATACGCCAAAAAGGTTGATCCGGCGTTCAATATTGGTTTTGAGCGATTCCAGGGCATTGGTCAAATTGGGAGTGGTGGTATTTTTGGTGTCAATCTCAAACATCAGAGAGGCACCACCGGCCAGATCAAGACCGTAACGAAGATCGAGGTTGGGTTTGAATTCGGCCGTACCTAGTTTGAAATTAAAAGAGGGGCGATAGAGAGTTTTACCAAAAAGGGTAAATTGGGGGGGAAGATTAACTACTAAGCAGACCAGGGTCAGACCGATAATAGTATAAAAAAGATTTTTGGTTTTTTTACTAAGGGGAATCATTTTTTTTGATGTCAAAAGTCAACTGGCGGGGATGGCCGGTAAAGGTATAGGTGACTGAAGCCTTGGAATATTTGGCCTTAAATCTCGCCAAGTCCCCCTCTTTGATGTCAAGGGATTTAATTATTTTGGTGGGTAAAGTGACGCAGAGACTATTACCCGTTTTGATAACTTTTCTGGTTACGGCCATTAAAATCCTGAAAAAACTCCAGGTTGGCCAATTATAACAAGGGGTGAAGTAAGAAAGAAATCGACTAAAAATGGATCCCGTTTATTTTGACGAAGATGAAGCTCGTTTCGATCCATGACCATGTAATTGAACTCTGAATCGCGGCGTTTTTCTTCGGATTTCATGGCTGATTCTACGGTTCTTAGGGGTAAATCACCAACCACAATGACGTCAATTTTATCAGAGTTGCCCTTGTCCCAAAGTAAAAATGGGTAAGTGGCCACTACTGCATCAGCTTTGGATAACTCTTCACAAAGAGGCAGACTCTTGTAAGCCAGACCAACTAAATTTGAAAAAAGGGGATGATGGAGGTTGGGATAATAGAAAAGCCGGTTACCCCTAACTTCGGAAAGAAGCAGATTAATATTTTTTAGACTGGAAAGTTCCCGGCGAACGGAATTGATTTCCTCATCACAGAGCCGAACCAGTTGGCGGACGAAATATAATTCGCGGGGGCGGCTAAAAAATATATTTATTAATTTGCAGCGGGTTTTGGAGGTAAGAATAGTTTTAAGACTGGTTTCAACTTTCATAGCTGACCTTGTTTCCCAGAGGCAGAATTTCTATCCAGATGGTACCGGGGACAAAGTTAACCTCTTTACCAAGTTTGTCTTTATAAATAGTCCGAGCGGTCCGATTTGGTTTTGACCAAGTGATATCAATTTTGGCGCCATTTTGAAGAAGTACCCCTTCACCGCTGCCGACCACGGCATAGAGGTTGTGCAAATGAGAATCGATGGAACGGCTCTCCTTGGTAAATTCAATAATAATATTTTTAGTACTTAACTGTTGTTGGGTATTGAAATCGATGAGGGGGACACCATTATTTTGACGAAGATATAATTTTTTGGCGGAGTCATAGGTCCAGGTAACTCCATAGGCCAGATCATCCCACCAATTAAAAGAAATTTTGCCGGCCGAAAGAGGAGAGACTGGCGAATCAACTTGTTTAAAAGACCAGGAACGGAAAGATTTGTCCCAGGAAGTTTTTTTGATCTCGGTCAGATTAGTTAGGCCACGGGAAGCAGCCACATTCCAAAGTTCGGTAGAAGAGCAATACATTGAATGTTCGGTGGCCACAGTGACACCGGTACGATCTTCTTCCCGACGGCAAGCCTTATAGGAAAGAGAGAATTGTGACAGGTCTCCCCAGGTGCCTTTGTTTTGCCAGCCGTAATCAGCAATTTGCTCCAAGGCTTGGGCCTTCCTGTTGGTAGTACAGGGACCGGCAGCCCGACCGGTGATGGGATCAAGCGGAGCACTACAATTGCTACCACCAACATGAGCATAAAGAGGGTAATCGGCATATTCCGAAGCCAAATCAAGAAAATAAGTCCGGGCAGAGCGAACCGGTCCAATATCATAATTAGTGCCGGTTCCTTTAACAATGTTGCAATAAAATACCCCCATAAATCGGGTAATACCGCCTTCGGAATTGGCTTCATAAACAACATCAGCACTACTGAAACCTGATTGGGGACGGGAATCAACATGGTTTTCAACCATTACTAGAAGCGGTCGGCGTTTTTCCCAAATAGTCTTTTCTTCTTTGGTAAAAAGTTGCCCGTTTAAAGGACATGGTTCAGTAATGGGCCCCTCGAAAGTCAAAACCCCGGTTTTTTGGGGATCGGAAATGGTGGCGGTGGGAGGCGAATTGGAGCCGTTTTTAAAATTAAGAGGAAAAAGTTTTGAAGATGCAAAAAAACTGATTCCCGAAAGAGTAATAAAGAGACCGAGGTAAATAGTAAAATTGCGACCTTTAGAATTCATAATAAATTAACGGTTAATAGTATTTAATATAGCCGATTTTTCCTCCTTTGACAAAGTAATTTTGTCACCTTCACCGTTTTTGATCGGTTTGGCATAGATTCGGGTGAAGTTGCGGTGATGGAGCGAAGTAATAATAACACCAGAGTGGGAGTGGTCCAACAGACAGAGTATAAAACTCTGATCAGAACCCAAATCTTCAAAGGGATTAAAACGAAGTAAACTAACCTTTTCGATGATACCGAGGGGTGATTTCAGATCAGAACCTACCGGAGGATGGCGATATTTGATTAGAATAATATAAACCAAATAGAGAAGAGCCAGAAAATTGAAAATAGTCAGAAGGATTAGGATAGTGGGCATGGTTGACTAATTCTAGCAGAAGTAGTGCTATACTGGGGTTGGTGAAGCGAGATTTACTCAAAAGTTTCCTATTAAGTGTAGCCGCTATTGCAATCGTGGCTACAATGTATTATGTTTGGAAGTGAATATAGATTTAAAAAGGAGGTGAGCATTTAATGCCAACAATCAAGTTTTATTCAGTCAAATCAAGAAAGTCAGTCGAAGTGGATGTATCAAAAGTTACCAAAGTTATGCTTAAAAACGGTCGACCAGCCGCTTCTGCAACCGATCCAGCCACCGGAGTTAAAATGTTCAAGATATTATCCGCAGCTGACGCAGCCCTTTTGAGTTAAGTTATCTTTTAGCAAGATCCAAAGGCTCCCTCGGTTATACCGAGGGGGTTTTTGGTTTACTACGGCGAATAAATGGTAAAATAAGGTAACTTCGGAGAAATCGAAGGGCTTACCCCGACGTTATGTCGGGGAGGAAAGTCCGGACCACCAAAGTCAGGAAACCCGAATAAGTAGGGACTGCCGCAAGGTAGGGGCTCTGCAACAGAGACGAGTAGTCCCGTCGCAAGATAGGACGATATGAAACGGGCAACCTTTCCGTGGAAATCTCAAAACGGTGCGTTACTCTTTCGACTTTAAGAGCACCAGGTAGAGAGACTAGATAGATGGCCCATAAACAGAATCCGGCTTATCGAAATCTTCGAAGTTACTTTTTATTTAATACTGAGACAATGGTACTGATGGTAAGGTAGGTGGGAATAGCCAAAACCGCTCCGACAACTCCACCAAGTTGGGCACCGGAGGCTATTAATAAAATAGTGATTAAGGGATTTAGTCCGATAGTGGCTTTCATCACTTTGGGAACAATGAAATTATTTTCCAGCTGCTGAACTATTATTCCCCAGGCAATAGCCATAAGAGCGGTTAATGGGGAAACGGTCAGGCCAACAAAAGCAGCAATAACAGTAGCAATGGTGGGACCGATATTGGTGACAATCTCTAAAAGACCGGCAATAATGGCCAAAGGAACGACATAATTAAGACCGATGACCAGGTACCCGATATAGGAGAGGACGCCAATGGTAAGCATCAAAAAAAGTTGGGCGTTGACCCAATTTCCTAAACGTTTTTCCAATTCATTCATGATTAGAATGACCTTGTCCTGATTTTTTTGTCCAAAAATAGAAACGGCATATTTGTCCAAATTTTTTCGTTCAATAAGAAGATAGAAGGTTAGAACAAAGAAAACGAATACAGAAACAATGTTGGAAAATATGGAAAATAATGTGGTGGCAATATTGCTGGGGAGATTTTCGAGAAGTTTAAATTGAGAAGAAATATCAATGGGTTTGATTCCCCAAAGATTAATATTACTGATGGTGTTGGGAAGAGTTTCAATTAAACTGGTGGTTTGCTCGACTAAAGCCGGAATAATTCCGGCAGCAGCAAATGAAATGCCAATAAGGATTATAAAATAGATAAGGAGAATACCGACAAAACGGGGAATTTTCAATCTTTCTAATCGGGAAACGGTGGGATTAAGGGCCTGCATAAAGATAAAGCAGAGAAAGAGAAGAAGAAAGATCCCCCGAAGCTGCCAAATCAGAACCAAAGAGATTAAAAAGAGAACGGCAAAGACAATAGTTTTGTAAGAGATTTCGATTTTTTGTGGTTTCATGATTGATTGTACCGCAAAATCAAAACAAAATCCTTTAACATCAAAATCCCTCTAAATCTCCCTTTGACAAGGGAGACTTTAAAAATTTATTCACTATATTTGCAACTTTTACTTCGTAATTTGGATTGGTAATGTCAATAAAAAATCCGTGAACGTATTTTTTAAACCAGGTTAGTTGACGGCGGGCATCGCGATGTTCAGCAAACTTCCACTTTTGTTTTAATTGATCAATGGGGTTGGTAGTGTTAAAAACTTTGTAGGCCAAAATTTTTAATCCGGGATCGGTCCATTTATATTTTTTTAGTAAAGATTTGAGTTCTTTGATATGACCTTGCTTTAGGCGGGATTCGACACGGGCATCGATACGAGAGTATAAAAAGCTTTTAGGAGCGGTGAGGGAAAGATGAAGATAATCCCCCCTTAATCCCCCCTTT